>NZ_JBKVCZ010000020.1:0-72371 GCF_046966825.1 Hungatella sp.
GCCGAAAGCCTTGATTTTACTAGGTTTTCGGCTTTTTTGTTTTTGGTGAACCTTTAAAAATCTGCTAATAAAATTGTGTCCTTGCTAATAAAATCAGGTCTGCTAATACGAGGCGAACGGTTTTGGGCTGTTTTTTCATGAAATTCTGTTTGCTAATAAAATGCCCCTTTTCAAATCCTGGTGCTGCGATTTGGGGGCTGATTTGCTAATACGGTTTTTCAGCCCCTGATTTTTTCTGCTAATAAAATTATTCTTTATTAGCAGGCTGGACAGACCGGACGACCTGCATTAGCAAATCCGGATTGGTCTGTAACAGGGTTTGCAGCGCCTGGGCTATGGCGCCGGCCTGGGCGCCGCTGGTATCGCCAATGTCTCCTTTTGTTTCTTCCAGGCCGCCGCCAAGAAAATCATCCATCTTTTGGGCAAGCTTTTCCCGGTTGTCCTGGAAGGAGTGTTTTCCGTAGCGCCGGGTAAGCATCTCCAAGTTTGCCCAGCCTCCGGCCTGCATGACCGAGTTATAATCTCCGTGGGATACAAATAGCTTTGCCGTGGCGCTTGTGTGACGGAGGCTGTGGAAGACGATTTCTTCCGGGTTTATTTCCGGATCGTTCATTTCTACCAGAATCTCTTTGAAGCGCTTGTTTAAATGCTCGGTCATCATCGGGCGGCCGTTAGCCTGGCAGATTACCAGATTGTAGTCTATGTAGCCATCGGAACCTAATTCTGCTTTCAGTTTCTCCTGCATTTGCTTCAGGAGCTGCAGTGCGTTTAAGACAATCTGCGGAATGTCTACATCACGCGCGGAGTGGTCGTTCTTTGGCTGCTTTAAGACAATACAGGTTTTCGCTCCGGGTATCAGATTGGGAAACTTGAACAGTATCCTTACTTTGGGCAGTTTCAAGTTTTTCTTGCTGATCCGGTCAATGGCTCTGTCAATGTGAAACGTCATTTTCTCATAATGTACACGGTCCCATTGCAGCCCTCCGATTTCGCCGCCGCGGATGGTACAGCCTATCGCAATCAACACGGCGCAGTGAATCAGGTAGTAATCGTAGTTGTCGGTCCGGCAGGTGAATTTTAAAACCTTCAGGATTTGGCTCGGCTCCAGGACTACCCGCTCCTTTTCCTTATGTTCCGGAAGTGTCACATTAAGGAATGGATTCTTTTTCCTGTAATCCCAGCGCACGGCCAGATTAAAGGCACAGCGCAGGACTTTGTGAATGTCGTGGATGGTGGAAGCGGTGATCCGCTCTCGCGTGGGTTTCCCCATATTGGTGGCCGGCTCCGCCTCTGTCTCTAAAAAATGGTAATAATCGTCAATCATCTTTGTTGAGAGAGAAAAAAGCTTTTTATCGCCTATGTAGGGATGAACATAGTTTTCCAACAGTCCTATGTTACCATCATAGGTTGAGGCCGACCATTTTTTTGCCCCGTATTTTTCTATGAACTCATAGAGAAATTCGCTGACGGTCATTTCTTTCAGATGATTTTCTGAATCGCCACCTCCTGTCTGCTGTGCCTGTTCATGCTCAATTTTTGCCTTCATGGCTTTTGCCGCGGAATACGTCAATCCGGATTCCCATTTTTGCTGACGCTTTTTTCCTTCCCCTTCGTAGTAAACTACGGAATATGTTTTACCTCGCTTTACGATAGATGCCATACTGATTCTCCTTCTTATGTGTGTGTGTCAAGCCATTCATCAAAGGAGGGCTTTGAGACTCTGACATATTTGCCAACCTTGACCGTCTTAAAAAGTGACTGTTTACAAAGGTTGTATGCCATGCTGCGGCTAATCTGCAGAATGTCTGCTATCTCTTGAACCGAGTAGGTTCGCTTTTCTGAAACGGCTTGTTTGTCATGGTTAAATTCTCCAACTGCCATGTTTACTCCTTTCTTTTGCAGTTGAAGAGGGAATCAGCATAATCCCTGTTTGTTGCTCTCCATATATCTTATACGAGGTGAACCTACGACTTTTCAACTGCAATTAGCATATTTTTTAAATAGTAATGTTTTGAATGAACACTCCAGGTCATTTCCTGCGCCAAAGTTATGCCGCGTATTGGCAGGCTGTGCTATGCACGGATTAAGAAACGGGCACGCTCATAGGATCGTCGCATACTGTCCGGAACACCTGTATAACTCCTGGAATGGGGTATGGAATTGTCAACGAATCATGAAAGGTTATCACAGCCCCTAATGAAAATAGGGTATTGGCTCCGCTACTTTTCTTATGCTTGCTTTTGCCGTAGAATCGGATTAGGCAGGATAAAGTTTGACCGCACATTGGTGGATCTGCACCCCGTTTGTTCAACGTAAACGCTTTACCCTTGAGCACAGCATATTGTGGCAATCTTTATGGTTAGCACGCGTAGCAAAGTCCGTATTATCTCGGGTAAATCTCCTGCCATCTTTGGAAAGGAGCTTGTACTTATGAAAGACCTGTTAGAAATTTCCTGCGGCCTTGACGTTCACAAAGATAAGATTGTTGCTTGCATCTTATCCGGCCCCATTGGCAAAACCACTGTCTCTGAAATTCGTGAATTTACCACTCTTATCCCTGATATGGCTGCTCTACGCGACTGGATTGTTTCCTGTAACTGCCATCATGTCGCTATGGAAAGCACTGGCATTTACTGGCAGCCTATTTATGAAATCCTTGAAGATGCTTATTCTGGTGATATCACTCTGCTTGTTGTTAATGCCAGACACATGAAAAATGTTCCGGGTAAGAAAACTGATATGCGTGATTCGGAATGGATTGCTACTCTTTTACGCGCAGGACTTCTCAATGGCAGTTTCATTCCGGATAAGCAGATCCGTGAATTTCGGTATCTGAATCGGTATCGCAAGAGTATCATCCGTGATATCACTTCCCAGAAAAACCGGGTCGAAAAATTCCTTCAAAGTTCCGGTTTCCGTTTATCCACTTTTATTTCAGATATATTTGGTGCCTCCGGCAGAAACATCATTTGTCATCTGATCCAGCATGGCTGTATCGATAGGGAATCTCTTGATTCCTGTCTGAAAACCAAAACCCGCAATCACATCAATGAAATTCTTGTGGCTGTGAACGGAACTCTTTCCCAAATCCAGCAGGATTTTCTGGAAATGCTAATGGATCATTATGACTCCCTCAAATCACATCTGGCAGAAATTGAAACCGCATTAGAAGAAGCAATGGCACCTTTTTCCCTTCATATTGAACAGTTAACCAGCATCTATGGAATCAACACCACTGCCTCCTGTGCAATCATTGCTGAAATTGGCACAGATATGAGCTATTTCAAAACTGCAGAGCACATATGTTCCTGGGCTGGTTTATGTCCGGGTAATAATGAAAGTGCCGGGAAACGCAAAAGCACCTCTATCACCAAAGGCAATCCTTATATAAAAAGTATGCTTTGTGAAATTGCCTGGGTCATTGCTGGAAAGCGTAATACCTATCTTTCCGCATGGTACTGGAGAATCAAGCAAAAGAAAGGGGCTAAAAAAGCCATAGTTGCGCTCGCACGCAAACTTCTGGTCATCATCTATACCATGCTGAAGCAAGGTACACTTTTTGATGAGAACTGCTTTGAAACGCGCCGTAAAAACTGTGAACAAAAACAGGTATCCCATTACATTCGTGAACTTGAAAAACGAGGTTATCATATTGAAGCCTCCGCCTGATGATTCATTATGGACAGGCAGCTATTTAGCTGCTCTATTTGTCGTGTCTTCATGATTGTTGAAAACATTTGTTGTCAATGTGCGGGTATCGCTACGAGGTATTTATTTTCGTAGCAAGGTGCATAAAGAGAAAAAACAATATCTGGTATTGCGATTTTAAGCTATACACTAAATAAATAGGGGAAGGCGGGGATATTTCTGCAGAATGGAAAAATTTATTTTCATAGTGTGAGAAACTATATATTGCTTCATTTCTATCGGGTTCTTTGATATAATTGTTTCAACCAGAAATTGGGGAGGTGGTGCTGGATCGATGAATCGTATTGTGCTGATACAATCACTGAAACAACTGTGGGGAATGATTGTGCTGGAATATAAATATCACGGCAATCTCCCCAATATCGAAAATTATCGTTCAAAAGAAACGTATTCTCTGCCATTTCACGGTGAATGGGTGGTTGCAAATGGCGGAGTAACTGAAAAAACCTCCCATTCGTGGGAGATACCAACGCAAAGATATGCCTATGATTTTGTGATATTGGATGGCGCAGGGAGCAGCTTTCAGGGGGAAGAGACAGAGGCGGGTTCTTTTTATTGTTATGGCCGGGATATTCTGGCTCCGGCAGACGGCATGGTTGTAGAAATCTGTACCGGGAATCCTGATACCGGAATCACGAAAAACCGGACCGCTTTCTGTCATGCGCGGGATATCAGAGGGAACTATATCCTGATACACCACGCTGAACAGGAATACTCATTGCTGGCCCATTTGAAACCGGATAGCATACGGGTGGCTGTGGGGCAGACCGTGAAAAGGGGAGAAAAGATTGCGGAATGTGGAAATTCCGGTAATACATCGGAGCCGCATCTTCATTTCCAGGTGCAGTTGGGGCAAAGCTTCTATTCCTCCCCGGGGCTGCCGATTGAGTTTGAGAATATAAGTGTGAGAGCAACTCCGAATTATGAAAAATTTGATGACAGGTATTTGAAGAAACATGGTGGGAATTATGAACCGCCATATATCGAAGTTGGACAGACAGTTAGTAACATAAATCGGGATTTGAAAGGAGATATAGAATATGCAACATAAGTGTAAAATAACGGTTTTAGAAACAAAAGTCTTCTCAGAATACCAAGAAAAATATCTTGCTGACCCAAAATCAGGACCATGCCCTTGCTTTAAAGCTGGAGACACTTTTATGTTAGAAAGAAACAGTAAACGTGACGATTTTTATCATTTGATGGATGGAAAATTTTGTGGTGAAGCGTGGGACGCAATCAGTAGGTATGTATATACCGCCTTACAAGGTGGGTCTATAATGCACCAGTGGACAAACGATGATAGGATGATGATTGCTTGTTGTAATGATGGAACTAGACCAGTAATTTTCAAAATCGAGAGAATTGATATTCCGGAGACAGATAAAGAAAAAGAGTGGCTTGAAAAACAAAACTTTGCCAATACTGCAAGTGATGCATATACTGGGTAGTTTAACAAATTCAATTCCAGTTTATTGGGGAGTTGAAAATCGGAAAGGGGTAATGGCCTATGAAAATGCCAGCAGAACGTATTGATACCATAATGTTTGCCCCTTGTGGAATGAATTGTAAGGTTTGTTATAAGCACTGCTACCATAAAAAGCCATGCTCCGGGTGCTTGAACAGCGATAAAGGAAAGCCGGAACATTGCCGCAAATGTAAGATAAAAGATTGTATCAAAGACAAAGGATTATCCTATTGTTTCGAGTGTTCCGATTACCCATGCAAGCTGATAAAGAATCTTGAAAAAAGCTACAACAAGAGGTATCAGGCAAGCCTTATGGAAAATAGTGAGTTTGTCCGGCGGCATGGAGTAGAGGTCTTTATGGAAAAACAGAAAGAAAAATATACGTGTACAAAATGCGGCGGTATTATTTCTATTCACGATAGAGAATGCAGCGAGTGCCAGGAAAAGATGAAAGATTGAATTTTCCGTTTGAAGAGGAGAAAAAAGACTTAAAAACCAGGAGAAAAGTGTTCAAATTGAAGAAAAAAGGTGAGATTTTAGGTATCATATTGCTTTTGATTATGGGGATAGCCCTTATTGCTTTTTCCGTCAAGCCTCCGCAATTCCTTGTGTTCTTAAATGGGAATTCATGGAGAATAGGGAGCGCAATCATAGGGATTTTTTTCATTACGGCAGGGGTGCTAAATATATTCCGCCAGAAAAAGTAGTCTGTGGATATTTTAATCAGAGCGATTGATATGAGGTGAAATTGAAATGAAATTTAGAAGATTAACAACCAGCGGGCATGAAATGTATAAGAAGGCGATGGACTTATACGAAGTCAGCTTCCCGGAGCACGAGCAGAGAGAACGTCATCTACAGGCCGATATTATGGTAAATGAAGAATACCACTTTAATTTGATCTACGATAACGATATCTGGGTTGGTGAAATTTTCTGGTGGGAAACGGCGGAGTTTATCTATGTGGAGCATTTTTGTATCCTGCCGGAGATGCGCGGCAGGCGGTATGGACAGAAGGCATTGGCACTTTTAGATGAAGAGGGGAAAACAGTCATTCTTGAAATTGACCCTCCGGTTGATGATGTATCCATCCATCGGAAAGTGTTTTATGAGCGTTCAGGATTTGAGGCCAATGGGTTTACTCATGTTCACCCGCCCTATAAAAAGGGGTTCAATGGGCACAGCCTTGTTGTAATGTCCAGTCCTACACTGCTGTCAGAAGCAGAATATCATGCTTTTAACAGTTATTTGAGAACCGTTGTAATGCAGAGTTAAAGTCCGGTATCCAGGCAGTAAGACACCTCTATCACTGATTTGATAAGACGTCTTACTGCCTTTGTTATCTTTTATATCAATCGAATATGGCTATCGGTGTTCTTCCAAAAACCGTACACATGCCTTTTCCATCCGTTTCAGTCCAGGTTCTTCTATTGGGAAATGTCCGGCGCCTTCCAAAATCACCGTCTGTTTTTCGCAGGCCAGGCGGTTGTAAAAAAGATTACTTAGCTTTATATCGGTCCAGCGGTCATCTCCCGGATGTGCCAAAAGAATCGGGCACACTGTAAAATGTTCAGGTTCCGTCTTTATTTCCGGATTCAGCATGGAATATATAAAATTGATAGGGACTCTTACACCGGCGGATTTCGCATCTTTCATAAGTATCTCAACAAGCTCTTTATGATTGGCAATGGCGTTCATATTTCCAATCCACTTCATTGGAACCCTCACACGGCCGGCAAATATTTGGGCGGCTGCCATGAGGGGCTTTGCCATAATTCCCATGAGCGGGTTGTTAGCCGAGTTTCTGATGACGGCCTTCTCCCGCTGATCGAGAATACAGGAGACAATCAAGCCTCTGATATTCCGGCTTTCACAGGCGACCTGATAAGCCAGCATACCTCCGGCGCTGAACCCAAACAGGAAGATGGGTAAGCCGTCTTTGCCCTGATAGTATTTTGCGATTTCCGCACCACATGAAACCCATGTGTCATACGTTATATCCCCAGTATAGCGGGTGCAGCCATATAAAGGCAGATCCGGACAGATTACTTCAAAACCGGCTCTTGCCAGTGGCAGGGCAATACAGGAAAGCAATCTTCCATTTCCACCGACACCATGAAACAGTATAAGCCGGGCCTTGGGCAAATCTGGTTTGTAATGGTCGATATGTATGTCCATGTCAAGTATGGGTATAAAATATTCTTCCGGCAGATTATCTGCGGCCAGGCGGTTGGCCTGTGGTAAATATGGCTGAATTCTTTCCCAATATGGATCACAATGATAGGTTTGTATGGTTTATTCCTCCCCGCTCGTTAAAAGTTACTGCCACACTTGTGGCACTTATGATTTTATAGTACAATAAGGCTATCGTCAACCATGTTGGAACAAGTTCCACAAAACTCATAAAATGTGGCAGGAGGCATTATGAAAGCGCTGAAAGAAAATCCGGTCGCTGTCCAGTCAAAGCAAATGCTGTTAAACGCGCTGCTTGAATTAATGGAGAAAAAGGCATATAGCAGCATATCAATTAAAGAATTGGCAGAATGTGCTGGGCTTGACAGAAAAACCTTTTATAGAAATTTTGATTCTAAAGAGGAGGTGCTGTACTTACGTCTGCAGGAAATGTGCCAGCTCTATATAAAGGAATTGCGGGGATTGCCGCGGCTTACCTCGTATGCGGGAACGAAAGCATATTTCGAGATCTGTATGCAGCACGTACATTTTTTCATGCTGCTTAAAAAGAATAATCTGCTTCCGCTGGT
The DNA here is from genome assembly GCF_046966825.1 of Hungatella sp. Lineage (NCBI taxonomy): Bacteria > Bacillati > Bacillota > Clostridia > Lachnospirales > Lachnospiraceae > Hungatella > Hungatella sp. Next base: position 7,939 of record NZ_JBKVCZ010000020.1, read on the forward strand.
ATTAATAAAATTTGATGAATATTTGTCGGAGTTGAACACCCTCTTTCTTAGCAATCCTTTATACAGAGAGAAATCTCCATATGAACTATACTATCAGGCCGGGGGCTTTTGGAATGTCACAATCCGCTGGCTGGAGGGAGGGACTAAGGAGAGTCCGGAAGAAATGGCACGGATAATCGGCTCTATCATGCCGCCATTAGAAAACGAGGGCTAAGTATGACAGAAATTTAGATGAATTTTAATTGGTACAGATATGTGAAAAGGCTCCGGGGAATAAAATCTCCGGAGCCTTTTCTGCTTTTTAAACCCTAAACTGCCTGATACACTTCAACAACGTAATGCTAAGTTCCTGGAACAAATCTTCATCATAGCTGCCGTTAATAATGGAGTTCTTGATAAGCAGCGGCCGGTACATATTCATGATTTCAGCAATAGCCGGGTCATTTCCAATCTTTGCCTGTTTCAGTAGTTCCTTAAAATCCATCTCTGTCCTCTCCCATCTTTCGTTTGATTTTCTGAACGGTACGGTAATAAATAGCGGCTGCGCCTTTATAGGTGATTCCTAATTCTGCGGCCAGTTCCTCAAAACCCTTGTCCTCCAGGGCATGGGAAAGAAATACGTGCCGCTCCCGCTCTGTGATCTGTTTCAGAGCGGATACAAGCGCATCGTTCTCCAACTGCATAAGCAGCGGTAAGTTACTATGTAGTTGTTTGTCAGATTCTAAATACCAGGCTTCGTCCTCCATACAACATTCCATACGGAGCCTTCTGTTTTGCTGGTTCATGTAGTCTTTCCTGCGCCGGTTTACAGCCGTTACCAGGTATGATGTAAAACGGTTCTGCAGTATCTCTGCTTCTCCTTGTCCATTATTCCTCTGCCACATGGCTTGTCCTCCCTTTTCAAGAATTTTTGTAAGATTCTTGAAAAATGGAGGCCCACGGCAGCGGGCAGGAACCTTGAAACAGAGAAAGCAGCCTTTTTCACGCATGTATGCGTAAACGGCTGCTTTTCTGATTGATACATTGAGAAGTTCAATAGTAAGCCTATCACTTCTTAGATGTGCCGATATCCGTACAAATACAGATACTTTTTCGTGAAGTGATATAAAAAGTCCTATTGGGTCATGTATCCTGAAAGCTGTGTGTCGTGGAGCTGTATGGCTTTTGAACAGCTCAATGTTGTGGATATATCTATCCATAACATTGCTCCTAGCCCGCAGCTATGCGGACGGCACACAGGCGGCGTCTCATCCTCTCTCATGTTTAGGATTTGGCAACATGAGCTGCCACCCTGCCGATATATATAATTGTGGGTTCCAAAATAATGTGGGGATTCCCTGTAAAAAAACAGGGAGATCCTGACATTTTATAAATGACAAGTCCCCCTTTGACATATCAGTATTTAATTGTGGTGTTACAGCCTTGTATATTCCTCCCGAATTATTATTCCGTTGCCATAGTTAAATTTTATCGAAAAAGTGTTAGATAAACGTGAGTTGTTTGTGAGTAAAGTATAAGAGCGTTCGACAAATTTCGCGTTCAGCACATTTAAGCTATAAAAGCGTATAAGTATAAAGACAGTATAAATTTTTTATAAATAAACAAATTTCGGCTTGCGATTCCCCCTGCGCTCCCGTATAATAGGCCCAATATCTGCTATACGGAAAGGAGGAATTATATACCATGGACAACGCCGCAGGCGACGCTGCCCCGTGTACATATTTAAAAAAAACGATTTGTTATGACATTACGCACATCTTGCGCCCTTTTGTGGTTAAGATGTGCTTTTTTCGTGGGAAAAACGTTTCAGGCGGAATTCCGATGGTGAAATTATGAATGGCTTACTACAATATTTGAAAGGGCAGCCCCCAGGCCGTTTAATTACGTTAGGATTTGCTTCTGTCATCCTGCTTGGAACTATCCTGCTGCTGCTGCCAGTGTCCGTGAACCCTGGCATGGAAGTCGGGGTGATTGACGCGCTGTTTACATCTACAAGCGCGGTTTGTGTCACAGGGCTTATTGCCATAGATACCGCCGACCATTTTACTGTGTTTGGGCGGGCTGTGGTGGCCCTGCTGATTCAGATTGGCGGGCTGGGTGTTACCTCGGTGGGCGTAGGGTTTATTCTGGCGGCCGGGAAACGGGTAGGCTTTAAAGGACGGTTGCTGGTGAGGGAAGCCCTGAACGTGGACAGCTCCAAGGGAGTGATCCGGCTGATTAGGGCAATCCTGCTTATGACACTGTTCTTTGAATCCGTGGGAGCGGTTCTTAGCTTTCTTGTGTTTGCCCAAGATTATCCGCCTTTAAAAGCTATGGAAATCAGCATATTCCACGCGATTGCGGCCTTTAACAACTCCGGCTTTGACATTTTGGGCGGGCTGCAGAATCTGATACCATATCAGTCTGATGTACTGTTGAACCTGGTTACCTGCGGCCTGATTATTTTTGGAGGACTTGGCTTCCTGGTTATCCTGGACGTGCTGAAAATGAGGTCTTTTAAAAAGCTGTGCCTTCATTCAAAGGTTGTTATTACAACTAGCGCCATTCTGCTGGTGGTTGGAACACTGCTTTTGAAGGTGACCGAGAATATATCTTGGCTGGGGGCGTTTTTTCAGAGCGTTTCGGCGCGAACGGCGGGATTCTCTACATATCCAATCGGGGAATTCTCAAACGCGGGGCTATTTACGCTGGCAATGTTAATGTTTATCGGCGCTTCTCCGGGATCAACGGGCGGCGGTATCAAGACAAGCACATTTTTTGCTTTGCTTATGTCGGTGAGAAGCCTTATGACAAAAAAGCATTATGGGGCATTTCACAGGAGTATACCGGCGGAAGGGATTTCCAAGGCTTATATGATTGCGTTTCTTTCCCTGCTGGTGGTGTGCGGCGGCACGTTCCTGCTCTGCGTTCTGGAACCGGAATATACGTTTATTCAACTGATGTTTGAGGTTACATCGGCTTTTGGCACGGTGGGACTTTCCACCGGTATTACGCCGGGGCTGGGGAATATGAGCAAGCTGGTGATTATTCTGATTATGTTTATCGGCAGACTGGGGGCCTTTACCCTCGCGTCTATGTGGGTATGCCGGCCGGCGCCTCATGCCCGGTATATAGAAGAATCCATTATCATAGGATAGGAGCTGTCGGAAAGCAATTATCAAACACACCCAAAGGAGATACGAATGAAAAATTTGAAGCACACCACGTTCGGCGTGATTGGACTTGGCCGTTTTGGGACGGCGTTGGCGAAGAGCCTTGCAAAAGCAGGGAAGGAAGTCATTGTGGTTGACTGTAATGAGAGCAAGGTCAGGGAGCTGCGGCATTATACGGAACACGCATTTGTCGCGGAGGATTTGACGAAGGAGACCCTGGAAGATATAGGAATACAGAATTGTGATACGGTTATTATCTGCATTGGAGAAAGGATTGACACCAGTATCCTTACCACCTTAAACGTGGTGGGCCTGGGTGTCCCCCGCGTGATCGCCAAGGCAATCAGCCGCGACCAGGGGGCCGTGCTTGAAAAAATCGGGGCGGAGGTTGTCTACCCGGAACGGGACATGGCGTTGAGGCTGGGGAAACGGCTGGTATCCCATAATTTTCTGGACTACATCTCGCTGGACAACGAGGTGGAAATACAGCAGATTCCTGTCACATCAAAAATGGCCGGAATCACTGTGCAGGAATTTAATATACGGCAGCGGTACGGTTTGAATATCATTGCGATTGAACGGGAACATATCACGGATATCGAGGTGTCACCGCAGTACCGCTTTAAGATGGACGATATCATTGTGGTGATTGGGAAGGTTGAAAAAATTAAACGGTTTGAGATGGATATAGAGGATTAGACGTGATGAAGTAACGAGGCAATAGGTGCTTTCATATATACAGACAAGAAGACTGCCAGCGGCTTCCCAGGGGGGAGGAGAGTTAGCCGTTGGCAGTCTTCTTTATCTATTCTAAATCCTGCGTGAAGCGCAGAGTTAGAACCTAGTCAAAATTCACATCTCCGACCGGAAGCGCCATAATTTTCCCTTTTTTCAAAATACAGCTATATGTGAACATTCCCAGGCACCCGGCAGCGAATAAAATTCCTATGGGATACGCTACGGAGGTAGACAGGCGCATCCCCTCTTCTGCCATTAAAATGTATGTACAGGATACGGCTGACATAAAGGTTGCCGGTAATGCGGTCACTAAGTAGGCTCTGCCACGCTTTAACAAGTACACGCTGGCTGCCCAGAGGGCAATCATAGCCAGAGTCTGGTTACTCCAGGAGAAGTATCTCCAGATAATCTGCACGTCAATCTGTGTAAGGAAAGCGCCGACGCCTAACAACGGAACGGTCAGCACCAGGCGGTTTTTAATGGGCTTCTGGTCGTAATTGAACCAGTCCGCCAGGGTAAGGCGGGCGCTCCGGTAAGCGGTATCCGCGGAAGAGATTGGGCAGGCGATAACGCCAATCATTGCAATCACCGCGCCAACAGGCCCCAACAGGGTAAAGCAGATTTCATATACAACGGATGCCTGACCCTGTCCGAGAGCGGCCAACAGTCCGCCCGTGCCATTATAGAACGCGGCTCCCGCAGCGGCCCAGATCAGGGCGATAATGCCCTCTGCAACCATGGCGCCGTAGAACACATTTCTTCCACTCTTTTCACTTCTCATACACCGTGCCATCAGCGGGGACTGGGTGGCATGGAATCCGGAAATAGCGCCGCAGGCTACGGAGATGAACATAACCGGCCAGATAGGGGTTCCGTTCGGGTGAAGGTTCTGCAGGGTGATTTCCGGAATCGTGTAGTTGCCGCTGAATAAAATCATGCCGCCAACACCAAGGGCCATTACAATCAGGCAGATTCCGAAAATAGGATATATTTTTCCGATCAGCTTATCAATCGGTACAAAGGTTGCAAAGAAGTAATAGACAAGAACAACTATCAGCCAGAAATTCATGTCCAGCACTTCCGGGGTCAGCATCGCCAGTAAGTTGGCCGGGCCGGTGGAGAAGCTGACGCCAACCAGGACCAGAAGAACGACGGAGAATACACGCATGACCTGTTTCATGCCGTTTCCCAAATACATGCCAGTAAGCTCGGATACGCTGGCTCCTTTGTGGCGCATGGACATCATGCCAATCATGTAGTCATGGACGCCGCCGCCTAAGATGGTTCCCAGGGTAATCCACAGGAATACGGACGGTCCCCAGGCAGCTCCGGCCAAGGCTCCGAAGATTGGCCCCAGTCCTGCAATGTTTAATAGCTGGATCAGGAAGATACGGGCGGTTCCCATGGGTACATAGTCAGCCCCATCTTCCATTGCGATTGCCGGTGTGCGGCGGTCATCCGGCCCGAATACTTTTTCAGCAAATTTACCATAAACAAAGAAACCGCCGATTAACAGGAACAGACAGACAAAGAAACTAATCATACGTTACGCCTCCTTCTTTTTTTTTGATTTGTTTTATGGTCTTATTATACAGAAATCATAGAAAATGAAAATATTTTTTGTGGGAAATGTGAAGTTCGGCGCGTAAACAGCAGACTTTGGCGCAGATAAAAAGAGGGGCTGGCCTATTGGAGGAAAAGGAAAAAGGACCGCCCCGGAGGACAATCCTTATATTTTCATTCGCTGCCGGAAGATTTTTGTCTTTTCTCTTCCGATAGGAAAAATTTCAGTGCCGCAGCCATTCAGCTTCAAGGCTAGCCCGTTGTTGGCCCAGGGGAAGACTTCGGAGACATAGGCAAGGTTGACGAGATAGCTCTTATGGATTCGGAAAAAACCGAGGTGGGACAGTCTCTTTTCGTAATCTCCAATCAGGACGTTTTCCGCATAACCGCCTGTCCGGGTATGAATCATACAGCCCCGGCCGCTGGTTTCTATGTAGATAATATCTTTCGTGTCTGTGAATATTACCTTGCGGTTAAAGCTGATGGCTATTTTGCTTTCCATCGGGTCGGAAAAGGACGGCGCTCTATTGGAAACAGCCATACATTTTTTCATGACGGTTCGCAGGCGGTCCGGCTCAATGGGTTTTAATATATAATCCGCCGCGCCCAGTTCAAAGGCTTTGACTGCGTAATCCGAGTAGGCGGTGGCAAAAACAACCGGCACGTCCGGAAGGATTTTCTGCATGGCAGCAGCCAGGGTGGTTCCATCCATGTCGTTTAGGTTGATATCCAGGAAAGCCAGAGAGATATCCGGGGTTGAGAGGAAAAGCTCCAGGGCCGCCGCCCCGCTTGCGGCTTCCAGTATCTCGGCTTCCGGCAGGATATCCGTTATCAGAAATGACAGTTCACTCCGGGCTGGGCGTTCATCATCTACTACTGCTATTTTCATCCATAGTACCCCCTGACTTCATTTGTATCTATTTCTTCTGGCGGTTTCCAATCCTCGGCTTTGGGAATCAGAAATGAAACTCTGGTTTCCCCATCTATATGCTGAATGGTAAGACCGCCTGACGGTCCAACTATTTTTTTCAGCCGGGTGTGGACGTTATAAAGACCATAGGACTTTCCGGGTTCCCGGCCGGATAGAATAGCTTCTGTAATAGCTTCCGGGATTCCGGGACCGTGATCGGCTACTTCAATCTTTATCCCATCTGGTGTCTGACGGGCGCGGATCGCAACGGTTCTAAGCCCTGACCTGTCGGCGCCATAACGCACGGCATTCTCCACTAACGGCTGTAAGATGAAGGACGGGATAAGACAGTTTAGTTGTTCCGGCACATCTGTCTCTATCTGCAGGTTTTCTTCAAAACGTGCCTGTTCCATTTCCAAATAGCGGAGAACCTGGTACAGCTCTGTATGTAAATCTGTCATTTCGTGATGTGGCTCCAAGGTCTGCCGGTAATAAACGGAAAGCGTCCGGGACAGCTCCCTGGCCCGCTCCGGGTTCTCCCTGCACATACAGGAGATAGTGTTCAGCGCGTTATGCAGGAAGTGGGGATTGACCTGGGAGCGCAATGCCCTTATTTCCGCTTTGCGGCGCAGGCTTTTCTCATAGTTTAAATCCGCCAGCTCCAACTGGGTGGAAAACAGGGCGGAGAGATTTTCTGCAAAGACAATGCGGGACTGGGTTCTGTGCCAGCGCTTTTTATAAAACAGACAGAGACAGCCGGATACCTGGCTCCTGCTTGTCAGGGGAACCGCTGTCAAAACATAATTTTTAATAACAGGAGCAAGGGGATCGGAGGAGCTTACCTCCGATACACAGATGGTTTTGTGCTGCTCCATGGCGGTTCTGATAGGGGTGTTGAACAGATTGTCAACCGCGGTAAAGTCTCTGTTTCCGGGAGAACAGGAAAATGCCAGGACGTGTTCCCGGTCGGTAATCATGACAGCCGAACAGGTGGTAGACTGGAAGATAATATCAGCCGCCGCCTTTATATCCGCTGGATTGTCCAGCCCCTTGCGAAGATGGGGCAGGCATTGGCTTGCCACATGCAACGCCAGGCTGATTCCGCTGGTTTTTTCATTATCCTTTTCCATGGACAGCGCCCGGAACGTTCCGATAAATACCACCATACCGCAGGAGTTTAATATAATCATTGGCAGCGCAATCTCTTTCACCACGTCGAGGGCGGCGGAAAATGGACGCGCAATCAAGAGGATCAGGAGCATCTGGCAGACTTCCGTAACAGCGGTGAGCAGAAACAACATGCCATTGTCCCATTTCCCGCGGTGGAAATACTTGGAGCAGACAACGCCTATCACACCCTCTGCCATTGTGGACACCGCACAGGCCGCGGCAGTCAGCTGCCCCGCCTCGTAAAAGTACCGGTGGATACCGCCAATCAGCGCGGCTCCAATCCCGATTACGGGTCCACCCAGCAGGCCGGCGGACAGGACGCCGATTACCCGGGTATTAACGATAGCGCCTCCTGTCTCTATTCCGGTATAAGTGGCGAGTATGCTGACAAAGCCAAACAGGGCGGCTGTCAGAAGCTGGCCTGGGATTGATAAATTTTCGCACGTTAACATATTTCTGACAGTGGGGATTCTGGTCAGAATGAAGGCCAGGAAGATTAGAAAGCCGATATTGAATAGCAGGGAGAGGAAAAGGTTGTCCGGCATGGATAAGGTGCTCCTTTCCGATACTGTAAATATGGGTTGTTACATTAATTTTAACATGAAAATACCTGTGTCACAAATATATTTTTTATGAATTTAACACGGGATAAGGAGGTTATCCTTTAGAGGAACAGAAAAATACCCCGTGTCAAATACACACGGGGCTATGAGATGTTTTTAAATAGTTCTAAGAAAAGTTCCCGCTGTTTTCCGGTCATAGACGACCAGCGTTTTAACACTTCTCTCTGCTCTGGTGAGAGACATACTAAGTCATCACTTTCAGCAAAAAATTGGGACAATGAAATGTTACACCCCTTACAAATTTTTTCTAAAGATTGAATCGTTGGAGTCTGATTTTTCCGATACCAAGTTGATATGGTTGACTGTGACAAATTTGAATGTACAGCTAATTCATATTCAGACCAGTTGCGTTCTAAGCGGAGCCGCGTAATTTCCCCAAGTATATCTTTAACTATGCCCACCTCATTTCCGTACTGTTTTAGTACGTTTATTATACTTTGTCCAAAAACAAAAGAATAATTAGTTTGGACGTATAAAATATTCGTCATGAAACACTATGGAATGGCTATTGCATGTTTTTAAGCAAGTCCATGATGATTTGCTGCTGCTTCTTATTTAATGTTGACCAGTTATCCAACATGTCTTTTTGCTCTGGGGTGAGTGAGATAGCGTCCTCTCCTTCGGCAAAGAATTGGGCCAGTGTAATGCCAAAGCCATTACATAATTTGTTTAATGTTTGGATTGTTGGAACTTGCTTCTTACGATACCAATTTGAGATTGTCGATTGAGATAATCCCGAATGTTTTGATAAGTCATATTCAGACCATTTGCGTTCCAAGCGGAGCCTTGTAATCTCCTCAAGTACATTTTTCATCTACTTGTCCTCCGTACTTCGTCATTGCGAATATTATACTTCGTATAAAACTTGATTTTTAGTTGTTCATGAAGTATAATTTATACGTTCTAAAACAGTATGGGGTTATTTGTGGCACATGAAAAGAGGAGAGGATAAAACGAAGCTATGAATGTAAAAAATGAATTAAAGGCACTGGCAGAACGAATGTTTAACGACGAATTGCTGGGCACGCTTCTTGAAGCGTATCAGCAGGAGGCAAATGAGGATGGTTATGGAATCGTTGAGAAAGAATACAGTGAGGGAACAGAGGCGCTATCCACTATTTTGAACGAAGAACAAAAGACGGCCTTAATTAAGATGGAAAAGCTATGTGAGGAAAACATCAGGTATGGCGTTAAGTTTGGATTTGCAAGCGGTGTATTTGCAGGCTTTCAACAATTTTTTGTTGAGGAGACTACGAAACAGCCCTTTGAAGATTTTATAGACAACGAGATATTAAAAGAGCCAAACATAAAAAAACACGGCGGTTACTACCAGAGAAGATGTGAGCTTAATGATATTAATACCGCCCTGGAGGAGCAGCTTGACACAGACAATAGAGAGCACTTGATTTCTGTCTATTCCGCATGGGATAATCGGTTGTATGGCGTATTAAGACATTCGTTTTATATGGGATACCGATATGCAATAGAAATAATTAATCATGTAAAACCTCTTAGTGCGTCTATGAATATGATCGACAAAATTTTATTGACGGAGTATGAGCTGGGCTTTATCAGAACCCTGTCGGAGCAGGAGCAGAGGACAACCCAATGTACCGACGTCTAACCTCAAATTCAAAAACCACAATATACAGATAAAAAATATTGATTTATCCTATATATTGTGCTAAACTATCTCTGTAATTGATTTTTGTGCGTATCCTTCGGGTAAGGCAGATGTTTTGTATAATTCAAAATATCCGCATTGCACACGTTGTCAAGTTTGTATCTTCGTACCAGTAGTATTATTGCGCCCTTTAGGCCGATGATTTACTGGTTTTTTTATTTTCAGGGATTTTCTCTTATCTGCGAGAATGGCTGCGGTTCATAGAACGCTATGGACATCAGGTGATTAACCTTTAGCCGTCCTCGTTTTTTTGTTGCCCAAATGCCAGTATATGGCTTTGAGGATAAATTCTATCACTGAAAGGTGGAACGAAAATGAGGGTAAAACAGAAGCAAGGCTTTAGAGTCAATTCAAAAAGGAGGGTGATTTCACAACGCTGGAGTGCTAAAAACAAAAAGATGGAATTGCGGAAATGGAACCGCTGTGCAGTCGCAAAATCAGTTTTTATTCCCCGCAAAGCACGAAGGGGGTGTTAATGAATGACGGTGAGCAGCACCCTGAACAGGGAGCGGCATACTCCACTGGTGCTTGTGGAGACGGAGAATCTTCCGGAAGAAGAATGGCTTTCTTACCGGAGACGCGGAATCGGCGGCAGCGATGTGGCTTCCATTCTTGGCATATCACCATTTCGGACGGCCAGGGACTTGTACTACGATAAGCGAAACATTGTGTCGGTCAATGACAACGAAGAAAATTGGGTAGCCATGTCGATGGGACACCTTCTGGAAGATCTGGTAGGCAAAATATTTCAGCATAAAACCGGATTTGAAATATACCAGATAAAAAAGATGTTTTATCATCCCAAGTATCCGTTTATGCTGGCGGATATTGACTACTTTGTGACCCTGCCGGACGGTTCAACAGCCCTGCTGGAGCTGAAAACCACAAATTATAATGCCCGGGGTAAGTGGTGGCTGGATAAACAGGAAATCGTCCCGGCCTATTACGAAGCACAGGGACGGCATTACATGGCTGTTATGGATATTGACCGGATTTTCTATTGCTGCCTTTATGGCAATAATTTGAATGAGGTGATTATCCGTGAGCTGAAGCGGGATTTTGCTTATGAAGAAGAAATGATTTTTTTAGAGCAGGAATTCTGGCAGAATCATGTGCAGGCCCAGATGCCGCCGCCTTATACGGAAGACGGAGAGCTAGTCATAAAAAGCGTCCGCAGCCATGCCGGTCATGCGGATGAAAGCGCGTCAGTCATTGAATTTGATAAAAACATGAAGAGCAAACTGTTCCGTTTCCAGGAATTGCAGGAGCAAAAGAAAACCTATGAAGCGCCTGCGAAAAAAGTGAAAAGTGAAATGGAGCGTCTAAAGGCGCTGATGATTGCCGAGATGGGAACAAGCTGTACCGCTGTCTGTGAACAGGACGGTATCAGCTATACAATCACTTATAATCCGGTACGGGAGCCTGCCATAAGCAAGGATAATCTTATGCGCCTGAAATTCCAGTATCCGGAAATCTACAAGGAGTTTGTGACCGTTTCTGAATCCAGAAGGTTTCATATCGCGGTTTCGGCAAAGAAAGCGGCTTAGGTATAAATGGAGGATACGAAAATGAATTGTACCGGAACCTATGACAGAACCATATTTTATAATCCCGCAAATAAATACTGTATTATCAGTGTAAAAACTTCAGACCGGACAATCCCGGAGAACGCCCGCTCGCCTGTACGGAATAAGGATCACCTGATTCGCTTTATTGCCGTAGGATATGAGCTGCCCCGCACAGACGCGGTGGAGTTATCGCTGGAGGGGGAATGGGTGCTCAACAAAAAGCACGGTTATCAGTTACAGGTGGAGCAATGGCAGGAAATTGTTCCTAAAACCAGAAGCGGTGTGGAAGGATATCTTTCCTCCGGGCTGATTAAGGGAATTGGCCCCAAGATGGCCTCTGACATAGTAGCCAGATTTGGCGTGGGTGTCATTGACATTTTGGAACAACAGCCGGAACGTCTGCTGGAAATCAGAGGAATAACGGAAAATAAGCTGGAGGATATTAAAACCTCTTACGCGGAAAGCCGTATGCTTCGGGATCTGATGACCTTATTGGCTCCTTATAAACTGACGCCAAAGACAGCGTTGAAGATATACCAGCACTTTGGCCCTGCCAGCATGGAGATTCTAGAAAACGACCCCTTTGAGCTGTGCCAGATTTCAGGCTTTGGCTTCCGGCGGGTGGACAGTATCCGGCAGAAAAGCGGAGGTGATCTGCATGACCCCTTGCGTATCAAAGGCGCGCTTCTCTGTGTGCTGGACGAGGCAAAAAGGAAAAATGGACATTTATTCCTGCTGAAAAAGGATCAGATAAAGGCGGCCTTATGCCTGCTGAATGAAAAGATTCTGCTTCCCGGCCAGCGTATTCGGGAGCAGCAGGTGGCGGACATGCTGCAAGAGCTTATTTTAAGCGGAACCGTTGTGTCGATGAAGGAACATATTTATAAACCTAATATTTTTGCAATGGAAGACGAGACGGCCCGCCAGATTGCGCTGCGGCTGCTGGACAGAACGCCATGCCCCAATATGGATTCCATTCTGGAGCAGGTAAAGGCCCGGTTCGGTCTTACCCTGTCTGTCAAGCAGTCAAAAGGGGTTCAACAGGCATGTGTCTATAATCTCTCCATTATAACGGGACCGCCAGGATCAGGAAAGACCTCTGCCATTAGAGCAATCATCGAGATGTTCCGTATCCTGAATCCGAAAGGTAAAATTATGCTCATGGCTCCTACCGGCCGTGCGAGCCGTCGAATGGTGGAAAGCACAGGATTTGAGGAGGCCAGCACGCTTCACAGCGGTTTAAGTGTAATCAGCGAGGAAGATGAAAACTGTAGGAAAAGGGAACCCGAGGCTTTAGAAGCTGATTTAATTATCGTGGACGAGGTTTCCCTGGTGGACATGTGGCTGATGTGCCAGTTCTTTAAGCGGATAAAACGGGACACAAAAATTGTATTTGTGGGTGATGTGGACCAGCTTCCAAGCGTAGGCGCCGGCAATGTACTGTATGAGATGATTCATTGTGGTTTGATTCCTGTCACTGTGCTGGACGAAATTTTCCGGCAGGATAAAGACAGCCATATTCCCCACAATGCCCGATTGATTAACAAAGGCTGTACCAAGCTGCACGACAGCGGTGACTTTACTTTTATTCCCAGCGTCAACCAGGTAAAAGCCGCGGAGCTGATTGTTGAAGGCTATTGTCAGGAGATTTTGGAAAATGGGATTGAGCAGGTACAGATACTCTCACCGTTCCGCGAAGATGGGGCTGCTTCTGTCACTCATTTAAACGCGGTTATCCGGGAGAGGGTAAACCCATTCTGTTCTACAGAAGATGAAATACACGCAGGAGCCATATCTTTCCGTGTGGGTGACCGTATTATGCAGACAAAGAACACGGAGCACGTATCCAATGGAGATTTGGGATTTATCCGGTATGTTAAGGATACGCCGGAGGGAACACGGATCGGCATGGATTTTGGAGCCGGTCGGGAACTGGAATATGGGATAGAGGATCTGTCACATGTGGAGCTGTCTTATGCCACTACGGTCCACAAAGCCATGGGAAGCGAGTTTTCAATCGTATTGATTCCGGTGCTGGAGGCCCATAAAATCATGCTTTACCGCAATCTGCTTTATACGGCGGTAACGCGTGCCAAAACAAAGGTAATATTGATAGGGCAGAAATCAGCGCTCCTTACAGCGATTCACCGAGATGGGAATAAAAAGCGCAATACGCTTTTAGGGTATCGAATCCGGCTGTATTACAGAGCATTTGCCAAACGGGCGGGACTTCCGATACCGGCAGATTTAGAGGAACTTGAATTGAAAAACGCAGGTTAAAAATGAGATACAGCGTGCAGAAAAAGCATGGCGTGTCTCTTATTTTATTTATGAAAGGGGTTTTTGCAATGAGTGAAAAGAAACATCAAGTAACATCTTTGTACGAGGGGATTCCTGCTGTGGCAGAGCTGAACAAAGTCCAGGGCTTTGACCCGCGTAAACTGTTGCGCCGGACTGTCTCAAGAACCGGGAAGGAGGAAGTCCTGAAGCTGGATCTCCGGTATAAAAAGCTGTGGTTTCGGCTGGCTTACCCCAATGGGAGGCTGAAGCTAAACGCGCTTCGTATCACGGAACAGCTTGCGATTTTTGAAGCCAGGGTTTATATGGACCGCAGTGACGCGGAACCCATTGGCAATTTTACAGCCGCCTGCACCTGCGGGGAAATCCCGGACGGGCATTATGTAAAGGCGGCCCAGGAGGCGGCATTGGACGAGGCGCTGACAAACTCCGGCTTTGGTTTGCAGTTTGCCGATGTATGCGTTGGTAAGAATGAGGAGCGGTATGGAAGTGAAATTCCTCTGGCTGACGGACAGATTGCCGGGAAGGACAGCAATGTGGTGAAGCCCGGGGCAGACGGCCGGCAGCAGGATGGAATCTCGCCGCAGACAGCAAAAGTCACCGAAACTCCGCTACAAATTGCGGATAATATAGAAATTCCAAAACAGACTGTAAACACTGCCACGGTTACGCAGCAGATTCCAAATACCGGTGAAAGCCCACAGCGAAGTGCTGAAATTACCAAAATCCCGGTGCAAGCGGAAGAAAGGACAGTCACAACACCGGCGGCGGACACCTTACCCCAGAGAGAACATTCAGATACCAGCGGGGAAATGGACCAGCTTCCAACGGAATTAATGGAGGCTGCCGCTGATGATAAAGCCGAAAGTATGAAAACAGATACGTCCAGCCCGAATTGTGGGGCTGGCTCCGGTCGGGTAATCCAGGAGATGGAACAGAGCCAGGTCAGCTATACGGCGGATATGCCTGTGGCGGAGATCATAAAAAGAATGACCTTTGAGGAAGCCCAGCGTGTAACGGTTGATGAAGGAACCTGTAGCGGCTGGACCATGGCCGAGGTGGCAGAACGCCGTCCGCCGAGCCTTAAATGGTATGTCTATGGTTATAAGAAGAATAACAATATCCTCCGGGCGGCGGCCCAGATTATGTGGGATTCGCTGAACGGACAAAAAGCCGGTTAAAGATTACGGATTAAGGTTTACATCCATGAAGAAGGGAGAAACGGCAGATGGACTCTTATCCCCAGGATTTCCCGTATGGGATATTGGACGTGGCGGAGCTGCTGCATTTACAGAGACGGCGGCCAGGACCAAACAGCATTTATACAGACTGCCCGTTTTGTGGAGACCAGAGGGGTAAGATGAACCTGAACTATGTCAAGAATGTGTGGCGCTGTAATTATTGCGGAGAACAGGGCGGAATGTTAAGCCTTTACGCAAGGCTGAACCATATCTCAAATTCAGAGGCCAACAGGGAAATACGCGAGGCCCTCCGGATTGAGAATACCGTGCACAGCAGCAGGCGGGATTTAAACTTCACAGAAAGTACCGGTGATTCCGGTTCGGGATTACCGGCGCCCGCGGCTGTACCGGAAAACAGTATGGGTCAAGCTGGCATGGCTTTAAAAGAAATTCCGCAATCTCCCCGCGCCAGCATACAGGAGATTCATCAAACTCTTTCTATGCTTTTTGGAATGTTGACGTTGAGGACGCCGCACCGATTGCACCTGCGCTCTGCGAAGCGCGGGCTGTCCGATAAACAGATTGATACTTTGGGATTTAAAAGCACGCCTCCGCCCTTCCTATGCCGTTCTCTTACGGACCGGTTGATTCAGCAGGGCTGCACGGTACAGGGCGTTCCGGGATTCTATCTGGACGAAGGCGGCAGATGGACGGTGAAATTCTTCCGCAGGACATCAGGCATCCTGATTCCGGCAGTCGGCATAGACGGTTTAATCCGCGGCGCACAGATATTGCTGGATACCCCAATGAAAGATAAAAACGATCCGCCGGATAAAGCGGGGACAAAGTATATCTGGCTTTCATCTTCCAACCGGAATATGGGGGTCACGTCGGGAAGTCCTGTTCATTTTATTGGGAATCCATGTTCACGCACCATCTATATCACGGAGGGGCTGCTGAAAGCAGATATTGCCCATATGCTGATGGACCGCTCATTTGTGGCTGTGGCAGGAGCTAATAATGTTCAGCAGTTGGACTCCATGTTTGCAGCGCTGGCCCAAAATGGAACGGAGCTGATTGTAGAGGCAAATGATATAGATAAGTTCAGTAACAATATGACTTCCAGGGGAGCCTCAAAAATATATCTGATGGCAAAGCGGCATGGCATGGACTGCCGGCCGCTGACCTGGAATCCTAATTACAAGGGAATTGATGACTGGCAGCTTGCGTTACGGAAGAAGGAGAGGCAGGAAAAAGAGACACCGAAAATAAGCTTCAGGCAGATTTATCTTTTGGGAAGGTGCAGCTTTGAGTCAATAGATGGCTGTATTGAGCTGGCGGACAGAGCCGGAGAATGGAACAAATGACGGAATACTTGGGGCTGTCGGTGGCAGAATATGAGGCATATGTCCGGAACGGAGCCGGAGCACTGAAAACGCTTCTGAATCCCAGCGGCTTGCTGGCAATTCCTATTTATCAACTGGATTTTGACGGAGAGAGAAAGACTATCCCCTTTGCTTTTATGGGGATTGACGCGCTGCACAAAGCCAATTATACACAGCCGCCTGCCGCAGAATACCGTCTGATGTGCGAGGATACATTGATTTGTCCTGTGGACAGGTCAGAAGCGCAGGTTTTAGAACAGATTTTCAGCCGTTACAATGGAGAATTACCGGAAGGATACCATGGGCGCAGCTTGGCGCCGTCAGATGTGGTGGAATTGCATGAGCAGGGTAAGAGAAGCTACTTTTATCGGGATAAAGAGAACTTTGTCCCGGTAAATTTCTCCCCCTTTTTTGTAAAGCCCATGAAGGAAATAACAAAGTCCCTGCCAGAAGGGGATTGAAGAAACATGATACTTGATGTTTACAGGTAAAACAAAGGCGCGGAACAGGGTAAAATCCTATTTCCGCGCCTTTGTTGTCAGGAGGAAAATGATGACAAAGAACGATTTTATTTATGAAGTAACAGACCGAATCCGACACAGGGCGGGCAGTTCCTGCGAGGTGCAGGTTAAAAAAGTTCCTTACAATAACGGGCAGCATTTGACCGGAATCATTTTAAAGAAAAATCCGGGAGTATCACCGCTTATTTATCTGGATAAATTTTACGATCATTATGTGTCCGGCAGTATGAGCATGGTTGAAATTGTGGATGAAGTTGTAGGGATACAAGAAGATGGCGGATTACAGGAACTGACAAGTGACGGCCGCCTGGCTGATTACGAGTTCATGCGGTCAAAGATACGGTTGAGGCTGGGAAATTATGAAGCAAACAAAGTTCGCCTGGAAAAAATGCCGCATGTTCTGTTTCTGGATACTGCAATTATGTTTTACATAGAGATTGACAGTAACCGGCAGAGGACGCTGACTGCCGCTGTGGAGCATCGCCATTTGGAAATGTGGGGAATTGAAAAGGAACGTCTCTATGAAGACGCGCTGCACAATATGCGTGTGTATTGCCCGGTCAGGATAAGGCCAGTTATGAACGTTATAAAGGATATTGAAGATAAAGTATATGAGGAATTACATATTTCAATGCCGTGTGAAGAGACGCTTCAAAACGGTGGATTTTGGATTATGGCTGCTGAAGCAGGGGGACAAGGCTCCGCCGCTCTCATATATGGAAATGGTCTGAAACGGTTCGCCCAGTTAATTAAAGATGATATTGTGATACTGCCTTCCAGTCTCCATGAAGTAATACTGATTCCTAACGGGCTGGCAGGCGGGGAGTATGGACATTTTTCACGCATGGTTGAAGAGGTTAATAATACCGAAATTTTAAAGGAAGACCGTCTGTCAAATAGTGTTTATTTATATAGCAGAGACAATGATTCTATCAGCATCGCACACAAGGGTCCCGATTTATGATGTTTCAAGCGGCAGATTGAGAAGGGAGATTTTATTAATGCAGGATTCTTTAAAGATTGAGACGTTACAGCATATTGACACGGAAGCCGTCAATCAGACGGAACAGGCGGCAGAGGAACTTCTCCTGCCTGCCGATCTGGAGAAAATCCAGGAGGAGCCAGAGGAAAAGAACGATAAAGAGGACATAAAGCGTGCCGAGCATGAGGCTGCCGAAGCAAAACGCAAAGAAGAATGGGAGGCAAAGCAGCAGGCGGAAAAGGACGCCGAACAGGAGCAACTGGATAAATTGAAGGCCATGGATAATGATGAGGTGATGGCGGCGTCCATGAGACGTGTCAGCGCTGATACGGAGCGTTTGACACGGCGGAATATGAAGGAGTGCGTGTCGGAGCATATCCAGACCCTGTGTCTGGAAAGCCCGGATTTCGCCCGGCTGGTGATGCACCCGAAAAAGAATATGATTCACTGCTTTCGCTATATTTACCGCAAAGCCAAGGATTTTATTGAGCAGGATATGAAAGACAATAATGTTGAACTGACAAGCGGATTATATGGCGAAGATGTTCCGGATGAACTTTGCTACCAGTGGGCCGAGGATTATTTCAGAGATATGTATGCGGAAGAGGATAAGGAGAAAGAAGAAAAATTTGTTCCCAGGCAGTATCAGGCAAAAACAGTCAGTAAACAGCAAAAAACGGTTAAGAAAAAACCGGAAAAAAAGCAGGAACACAAGAAACAGGAGGTTCCGGCAGATGAAGGTGTTGCAGGGCAGCTTCTGCTTAATTTTATTTCGGAGGTGAAAGCAGGATGAAGTTAAATAAAAGGGCTTGCCG
This sequence comes from Hungatella sp., assembly GCF_046966825.1. Taxonomy (NCBI): domain Bacteria; kingdom Bacillati; phylum Bacillota; class Clostridia; order Lachnospirales; family Lachnospiraceae; genus Hungatella; species Hungatella sp. The sequence goes on from NZ_JBKVCZ010000020.1 coordinate 26,529, forward strand.
GAAATACGCAGAGCCAAAATGGAACATGGATTTAAACAATGGTTTATTCTCTGCGGATCAGCTTCAGTATCTTGTGAGAACAGTGATAAAAAATGTAGATCATCAACGGGTTCTTATTTTATATGTCTACGACAAGAAACAGGTGGCGGCAGGTGAAACACGCCCTCTGTGGACTATGTTCCAGAGCCGTAATGAGTACATCACCCTGGCCCGCCGGGAGAATGGGGATACCTGCTGGAGAAGCGCAATCTTTGACAATTTGGACAGGGGTTACTCGTTTAGAAAAAAATGTGCTTTCTATTCCATCAGTGACGAAAAAAGGGTGGTGCGGTTCTGCAAAAAGGAGCAGGAAGACGGCTTTACCTCTCTATACACGCTGCAGTACAGTATAATGTATCAATGTATGCAGCGAAAAAGATATAAAAAACAAAAGGTAATTGTCAGGAAAATGAAGGAGGTTCCCAGCCTGCCAGGAGGTTTTAAACATTGGGTTCACAAGGAGGTTATGCCTGCATATATATTCTATACTTACTCGAAAAACAGGAAATGGCTATCTGGATATTGTACCGCCTGTGGGAAGGAGGTTAAGATATCCGGAATAAAACACAATGGCGGGGGAAGCTGCCCTCACTGCAACAAGGACGTGATTTATAAAAGCCGTGGCCGCCGTGGAAGTATCATTGATCGGGAAACGGTGCAGATTATTCAAAATATTTCTGAAAGAGAGTTGATTGTCCGTTTTGCAAAAATATATCGCAAATATCCAAATAGTGATATACCGGATGACGATATCTATGAGAGCGCCAGAATATTTGTTACCTGGGATAGTAATGGGGATATGAAGGAAGAAGATTTTTATTGTTCTTTTGAATCTGGTGATATGACTCCATGGAAGAAAGGGACGCGACCGGTGTTCAGCAGATGGCAAAATAATTTTAATGCAGATAATTGTGGCTATCTGTATGATAAAAATTTAGATTCGGTACTTGAAAACACGCCTTGGAGATATGCACAGTTAAAACAGTTTTATCAGGCAACATACACACCATTTTATGTGATGAATTACTTGAATAGATTTGTAGAATATCCAATGATGGAATATATGGTGAAGCTGAAATTATACAAGCTGGCGGCCGATATTGTAGATCCACGCTACTATTACAATACGCTTAATCAGGTAATCAATCCTAAAGGTAACAGTATTAATGAGGTGTTAGGTTTGGATAAAAGCCATCTTCCACTGCTTCAGAAGGTTAATCCGGGCAGCAAACAGTTTGAACTTATTAAAAGGTGTTTAAAGAACCGCATTAAATTTGATGAGAACCTTTTTCACTGGTGTGGAAGGTATGGAGTTGGCCGGCTGGAAAACCTGACGGTTCCATTGCAGTACATGACCGTACACAAATTAATCCGATACGCCAGTGAACAGTTTGAACAGTTTAAAAGAAAAAGCTGGTCTGATCCGGTAGGCTATTACGATATGGAAACGCTCTTAAACAACTACAGAGACTATCTGTGTATGTGTGAGGCGTTGGAATATGATTTAAGTAATAGCTTTGTCCTTTATCCTGCAAATCTGCCAAAGGCACATGATAAGGTTAATGATTTATCGGATACGGAGCAGGCGCTGGCTTATGAAAAACAGATTCAAAGGCTCTATCAAAAGCTGAACAGCCATTATGAGTTTGCTCGGTCCGGCTACTTTATCGCTCTCCCGCGATCTGTGAAGGAGATTATTGAAGAGGGACACAAACTGCATCATTGCATTGGATCGTATGTCAAAAGGATTGTCAAAAGACAATGTCTGATTTTGTTTTTGCGAAAAGTCAAGGAACCTGATAAGCCTCTCTGTACAGTTGAATTGAATGGAGTGGAAATTGGACAGACGAGTATGTTCTCCAACAGACCGCCAACCCCTCCGATTAAAGCATTTTTAAAGATATGGGAGCGGGAAGTTTTACAGGCGCCTGCGCTTCAAGAGGCGGCTTAAAACCGGATGCCGTTTAGCACAAATTGGGAAGACAATGATATGATTTGTGAACTAAATTTTGGCATATATACCGAGAAGTAGGTTATGAAGAGCGGTAACAGAATGGAGAGAAGGGGTTTTTCATGCCCTCTCTCCATTCATGTTAATTAATCAAATTGTTTTCTATCCCAGTTATAAATTTTGCTATATATATTTTCTATAATATCCTCTACATTCTCGAAATTACCGCTTTCAGTATAAATAACAGTTCCATGTTCGTTCAATGCATAAGCTGAATAACTACCTTGAGAAGTGCGCATATGGATAGTCGGAATACCTGAACTGCTTTTATTTATCAGAGGAAAAGTAACCCTCCAGTTTCCTTCTGTCCATCGGCCCGATGTGACAAAATACCCATACAGCTTATACTCGCCAATGTTATCTGGGGAAATATCAAAAACGTATTCCTGGTAGTCGATAGCATCGGAATTTTCCGTTTGTTCTCTAAAAGAGATACTATAAGTATGTTCTAAGCGCTCTCCGCTGCTATCCATGAGATAAAAAAATCCATGATTGTCTTTTTCCAAATTATTTTCAACTGCGGTCTGAAGGTGAAGCTTTCCATCTACATAACCGGCGCCCGTTAATTCAATTCCCTCGACAGGAAATTCACTTTGGGGATCAGAAGGTATTAATGCGGTTGTAGTATCTGATAGTTTAATTCCGCTGCTTCCGGTTAGCGATACGGTTTTAGTTTTTTCTGTAATTGGGATATCTGCAAGATCAATGGGGATAAGGATATCTTTGTAATACATTTTATTGCTCAAAAACCCTTTTAAAGAAAAGGTTATTTTATCACCGGATATATCCCGATCTGTCCAGTCGCTTATCGTAACCAGAAATGTGGCTGTTTGAGATTGTGTGTCAAACCCAACAAATTTACATGTACTTGAACTATTAAAAGGCTGATTGATGGAGTAGCTGTCATAAAGGTCGGTCGTAGCATCAACTCGGTTGTCTGTCAAATCCTGTATAGTTAAATATACTTCGGCTATATTGTCATGGATATAGGCTGATACCACCTCTAAACGTATTCCGTTGTCCTCGTCAGATTTTTGCATGGGCATGAAGAATTGAGCAATGTCTGGGGAAACCATGTACATTAGCTGATAAACTGATTCTATATTTGATGCTAACGCAGGCAGAGAAAAGGATAGCAGGATACATATAACAGTCGATACTGCGATTATTTTTTTAAATGGTATTCGGCATTTCTTTTGATTACGGGAAATTATTAGTATATGGTTTACCAAATGATCGCTTGGGCGAATTTGGGCGTTAAAGTGTTTATATTTTTCTCTAAACATAATCTTCTTCCTTCATAATATCCTTTAACTTAGCTCTGGCACGGGTTAACTGGGTTCTTACTGTAGAGTTTTTTCTGTTTAGGATCATACCTATCTCCTCGACAGACATATCCTCATAGTAAAACAAATGCAATACTTCACGGTATTTAGACGGTAATTGCTGTAATTCATAATAAAGTTCTATATCCTCCCTGGTCTCGAAGGGGATACTATCATTTAACGGTTCTGTTTTTCTAATCCACGCAGAATTCCATAACTTTTTAGAGCAGTTTAATGTAACCCGGATTAGCCAGGCTTTTCGATGTTCTTCATCATGGAATACTGGTTGTTTTTTTATATAACGCAGAAAGACCTCTTGGTATACTTCATCTGCATCATAGGTTGTACCCATTTTGGCAAAGGCCAGACGATATACCATATCTGAATAGAACTGTATTACTGTTTCTACGCAATCATCCGCACGTAATGATTGTCTGTCCATTTTCATCTCCCTTCACTATTAACACCCCGGAAGCAACGCTAAGGCTACAAAATTTATTGAAAAATTTTATATAGTGCACTTCCTAAAATAAAAAGGCATAGCTCACCTGCAATAGTATAGCTATACCTTTTAAAGCTGTAAATTTAGGAGTGACAAATTCAGGCATATTACCCTTATTTAATGCTTTCATTGTATTTCCGAATAAAACATATAACGCTTCCCGCCGCTGTGTTTCGCGCGGTAAAGCGCCTGGTCCGCCTGCTTAACCAGCTCCGGCAGACTGCCGGCGTCCGATGGATAAAAGGCGATTCCGATACTCACAGCCAGACCGCATTTCTTTTCTGCCATTTCCATCTGCTTTACCATCTTATCAATGAGCAGCCGCGCCTTTTGGGCAGCCATCTCCGGCAGAACAATGTCACTTGAATACACAATAAATTCATCTCCGCCAAGGCGGGCCACAAAGCTGTCACTGCCAAAGATTTCAGTCAGGCAGCGGGCGAATTTCCGCAATACAAGGTCACCTTCCGGGTGGCCCAGGGTATCGTTAATTTGCTTGAACTTATCTAAGTCAAATATCAACAGAGCGCCGGCGCCCTCTGTTGCATGAAGCAGTTCCGGGAGTCTCTTTTCTACCGCCAGCCTGTTATTTACGCCGGTAAGAGGGTCAATCAACGCCTCCTGTTCAGCATTCAGCAGTAGTTTTTTCTGTTCGCTGATATCGAAAAAGGCGCACAGGACTGTTTGAGAGGTATCCGAACAGTCAAAATTTCCATAAACCCACTTCATCTGCCCGTTGGCATCCAGCACCCGGAATTCATGTGCTGACAATCCATCAGGAAGGACAGCAAGAATTTCACGATCCTGGGGATGGATGACAGGGAGCAGGAAGCCCCCAATCCGTTTATCAAATTCCTGGGGCGAATATGCGAGGAAATGATAAAAAGCATCATTTGCGTCCAGTATGGAGTAATCGCGGTCTTTCCTAAACTGAACCACGGAACTGGGCACGGTCCGGTATATGGACCGGATATTCTGATAAGCTCGCTGCAGCGCTCTGTGGCTCTGGTGTTTTAAGTAAAAAATGAGTAATGCTACAAATGAAAACGACAACAAAATGACGCCGCTGTAAAAGCTCGTGCTTTTTATGATTGCCTGCGCTTTCGCGTCAATAACATCAGAAGGGATTACCAGAGCCAGGTTCCAGTCATTGATTCCTACGGGAATATATTTCATAATGCGTTCCTGGCCGTCCCTTGCATAAGTAATGCTGCCGCCGGCGCCAGATTCCATATTGCGGAGCATGGCTTCTATATCGTCCGCGGTCAAAGTGCTGGACGCGTTTTCCGCAATTTCAGTAAGCGTTTTATATTCTGACGCCATGGAATCGGTTAAAGCCCGGAAAATAATGCTTCCATCTGATTTCATGACATAATTATACCCTTTTCCATCAAAGGCGCCGATTGTAAACAGCTCGGACAGGTTTTCCATGGAATACCGCCCAAGCAGTACGCCGTTTAACTTTCCGCTGCTATTGATTGGTACGGATATTACAAGTTTTTCACTTTTTCCGTCGATTTCCGGCAGCCACATGACGGAGGACTCACCGTGAATCGCACTCTGAAAGTAGGGTTCCCGGGAGATGTCTGGTGTTTCCGGATATTCGGGCACGTAAAGCGTGCCGTTGGTATCCGCAACAGCCATCCATTTAAAGCGGGTAATATCAATCCATTGGCTTAATATGTTTAAGGTGCGCGGCTCTGATAGCGGCAGATTAAGCTCGCCGATAGAAGCCGCCAGCCCCTCCAAATAGGTCTGATCGCTTTTTACGCGTTCATAAATGAGTCGGGCGCTTTGTTCAGTCAATTCTTCCATGTAGGTGTCTGTTTCTTCCTTCAAGGCTGTATGGACAAACTTACCATAAATCACGGTTGTTATGATAATGACCGCCAGCACCGGAAAAAGCGAGATACCTATGGCGAACAAGGGCCTTTTATAAAATCGCATGGTAGTTCTCCTGTCTTATGTATCAGTGAAGCTGCCAGTAAATATTGATATTATATAATGGCATAACCTACTTGGTCAATGTGTTTTCTTGTAATCAATGAGGCCAGTAAATTGAAACAGAAAGTATTAAATATTTGTTAAAATTGCGCCATGGCTGTTGACAGAAGATGCGTCATCCTCATATAATGCCAATAAAACACCCAAAACTATTTTTTACAGAAAGGATCTAAACTCTATATGGACGACGCCGATAGCGACGCTGCCCCATGTTATAGTATTAAAATAAATGGAATAAGTTTCAGTACATAGAAGGCATAACCTGCGCTTTGTTATAAAGGCGCGGGCTATGTCTTTTTGTGTTCTGACTTAGAATAAATAACTGATTACATCTCATGAAAAGAAAGGAGTGGTCTTTCCTATATGGAAAATCACAAGCGACTGCCTTGGCACGCATCAGAGCCGGAGGCAATCTACAAAGCGTTACACACCTCTGAAGAAGGACTTAGCGATGCCGAGGCGGCCGATAGGCTGGAGCATTACGGGCGCAACGAGCTGCGCCAGAAACCGAAAAAAACAATCTGGCAGATGATTAAGAGCCAGATCACCGACCCTATGGTGCTGATTTTAATTGGCGCGGCGGTTTTCTCCGCTGTGCTTCAGGAATGGACGGAAGCAATCGTTATCCTGACGATTGTAATTATCAACGCGGTAATCGGGATTGTACAGGAAAAGAAGGCGGAAAGCTCCCTCGAAGCCTTGAAACAAATGAGCGCGCCTAACGCCAGAGTTCTGCGCCAGGGGGAGGAAAGCATTGTGCCGGCCAGTGAACTGGTTGTGGGAGATATTGTCCTGGTTGATGATGGAGCCATGGTTCCGGCAGACTTACGGTTAATCGAATCAGCTAATTTAAAAATACAGGAGGCGTCACTTACGGGAGAATCCGTTCCGTCGGAAAAGGACGCCAGGGAGACCATGCCGTTAGAGTGTGTGCTGGGAGACCGGGTGAACATGGCGTACACCTCGTCTATCGTTACCTACGGACACGGAACCGGCGTGGTGGTGGCAACCGGCATGGATACCGAGGTCGGCAATATCGCCGGACTTTTAGAGAACCAGGATGAACTGGACACCCCGTTAAAGAGAAAGCTGAACGCGGTGGGCAAGACACTGACTGTTGTTGGTATCATTGTATGCGCCCTTATTTTTGCAATCGGCGCGTTTTACGGAAGGCCGCTGATTCCCCAGTTTTTAGTAGCAATCTCTCTGGCAATTTCTATTATCCCGGAGGGGCTGCCCGCCACGGCAACCATTGTTATGGCATTGGGCGTCCAGAGAATGGCAAAGCAGAACGCCTTAATCCGGAAGCTGCCGGCGGTGGAGACATTGGGCAGCGCCACGGTAATCTGCAGCGACAAGACAGGAACTCTGACCTTAAACCAGATGACCGTCACCCAGATTGCGGTGAACGGGGATTTTGAGGCGGGAAGGACAACACCGGTTGAAAATGCCGGTAAGGAGCACCCGGACGTATACCGGGAGCTGGTCTACGCCGGCGCGCTGTGCAATAACGCAAGCCTGGACCCGGACCACGAGGGAGAAATCATTGGAGACCCCACGGAGGGCGCGTTGATTTTCCTGGCCCAGGAGTTCGGGATTGACCATGAAGAACTGGAAGAGACGTATCCGAGGCTGTTTGAACAGCCCTTTGATTCGGAAAGAAAGCGGATGTCAACCGTCCATGAAATCAATCAGAAGCTGGTTTCCTATACAAAAGGCGCGGTGGATGAAATGCTGCCCCTGTGTACTGGGATTATGACGTCCAAAGGTGTCCGGCCGATTACGCAGGCTGATATCAGGCAGATTCAGGAAATGTGTGATTCCATGTCACAGAAGGCCCTGCGCGTGCTGGGATTTGCTATGAAAACCCTGAAGCGTCTGCCGGAAAACGAGGAAGAAAATATTGAGTTTGATATGACCTTCATCGGTGTCGCGGGTATGATTGACCCGCCGAGAAAAGAAGTGGCGGAGTCCGTCCGCACCTGCCGGAACGCGGGTATCCGCACCATCATGATTACAGGCGACCATAAGGTGACCGCCCTTGCCATTGCAAAAGAGCTTTCCATCTGGCAGGAGGGCGACACCGTGATATCCGGTGAGGACTTATCCGCCATGAGTGAGGAAGAACTGGACCAGGCGGTGGAACACGCCACGGTCTTTGCCAGGGTATCCCCGGCCGATAAGCTGCGGATTATCCAGTCTTTAAAGCGGAACGGTGAAGTGGCGGCCATGACAGGGGACGGCGTGAACGACTCCCCGGCGTTAAAAGCCGCCGATATCGGCGTGGCGATGGGGCGGACGGGAACAGACGTGGCAAAGGAAGCGTCGGACATGATTCTTCTGGATGACAGCTTTACCACCATTGCTTACGCGATTAAGGAGGGACGCCGCGTCTACCGGAATATCCAGAAGGTTATCCAGTTCCTGCTGGCGGGAAATATAGCGGAGATTACAACGCTGTTTCTGGCAACCTTGTTTAACTGGGACGCTCCGCTCCTGGCGGTGCATATCCTCTGGGTGAACTTAGCGACAGCCACGCTGCCGGCTCTGGCCCTGGGCGTTGACCCGGCCAGCAAAAATATTATGAAGCATAAGCCGGTGAAGGCGGGAACGCTGTTTGAGCGCGACTTGATTGCCAGGGTGATACGACAGGGTATTTTCGTGGCGGCTATGACAATCGCCGCGTACTTTATCGGAGCGGGTCAGGGCAGCCATACCACCGGCCAGACCATGGCCTTCAGCGTTTTGGCGATTTCCCAGATGCTCCGCGCGTTTAACCAGAGGTCCAACACCGAACCCATCTGGGTGCGGGCGGAGGGTCCGAATCCGTGGCTGGTTGTATCGTTCCTGATATCAGCCGGTCTGATGGCGTGTATCCTGTTTATCCCGGCGCTGCAGAGCGCTTTCCGGCTGACTTATTTAACCGGAACACAGTGGCTCACTGTCCTGGGGCTTTCCGCTATGTCCATTGTGCAGATGGAAGCCGTGAAGTGGGTGAAACGCGCCAGAAAAAGAGAGAAACGATGATTTCTACGAGGAGGTGAAGTATGAAAACAGAGAAAAGAAGAGCGTTTATTATTCATTTTGCATACTTTTCAATTTTGTTTTTGATGGCTTTTGTGGTGTTGAAATATGGTTTGTCCATGCTTTCCCCGTTTGTGGCAGCCTTTTTGATTGCATGGGTCTTAAATGGCCCCATTGGATTTGTGTCAAAAAGGCTCCGGCTAAGCTGGAAGGCAGCCGCGATTCTAGTGGTGCTGTTGTTTTACAGCACCATCGGGTTTTTGATTTTCCTGCTGGGTGTCAAGGCGTTTTCCGCGGCAAAGGAACTCATTGGCAGCCTGCCGGATATCTACGCGTATTATGTGGAGCCGGCTTTAATCAGTTCTTTCGACAGTTTTGAGCAGTCGATTTTCCGGATAGACGATACACTTCTTTCTGCCTTCATGGAACTGGAAACCCAGTTTGTCCAGTCGGCGGGGCAGATGGTTTCAAGCCTGTCCATGGACGCTATGGGGCATATCTCCGGATTTGCCTCTTCCTTACCCGGCTTATTTATTGAAATGCTGCTCGTGATTATTTCTACGTTTTTTATTGCATTGGATTATCACCATTTGACCGGATTTTGCCTGATGCAGCTTAACGGAAAAGCGAAGGACATATTTTTTCAAATCAAAGAATATGTGGTGGGAACCTTACTTGTGTGTATCCGTTCCTACGCGCTGATTATGACCATTACGTTTGTGGAGCTGGCGGTGGGACTGTCTGTCATAGGGGTGGAAAACCCGGTTCTGATTGCGTTCCTGATTGCGCTCTTTGATATTCTTCCCGTATTGGGAACCGGAGGCATCATGATTCCATGGACGGTTCTCACGGCTCTGCAGGGAGATTATCCGCTGGCGCTGGGGCTTCTTTTGGTTTATTTGTTTGTCACGGTGGTCCGCAACATTTTAGAGCCGAAGATTGTCGGCAGCCAGATAGGGGTACACCCTGTGATAACTCTGGCGGGCATGTTTGTCGGCGCGCAGTTGTTTGGTGTCCTGGGTCTGTTTGGTTTTCCAATCGGGCTTTCGCTGCTGCGCCATTTAAACGAAAAGGGAGCTATAAAAGTATTTAAGATGGCGGAGGAAAAATAATGAGTGTGGGTATGATTTTTGGCTTATTGGGCGGTCTGGCGCTGTTTCTATACGGTATGCAGATGATGAGCGTCAATTTAGAGGCGGCAGCGGGAAACCGTATGAAGCATATCCTGGAGCGCCTGACCGCCAACCGTTTTTTGGGTGTCTGCGTGGGCGCCGTTATCACAGCGGTGATTCAGTCCTCTTCCGCCACTACAGTTATGGTGGTGGGCTTTGTCAACTCCGGGCTTATGACGCTGCGGCAGGCGGTCTGGATTATCATGGGAGCGAATATCGGAACCACGGTCACGGGGCAGTTGATTGCTCTTGATATCGGCGAGCTGGCCCCGCTGATTACCTTTATTGGCGTGGCGCTGGTTCTTTTTGTAAAAAGGAAAAATGTCCAGTTTGCCGGCGGTATTATCGCCGGTCTGGGAATCCTGTTTATCGGCATGGGCATGATGGGGGAGGCCATGGTTCCTCTGCGGGAATCGGATACCTTTGTCAATCTTATGACCAGGTTCTCGAATCCATTTCTGGGGATTTTGGCGGGCGCTGTCTTTACAGCGATTATCCAATCATCCTCCGCATCGGTTGGAATTCTGCAGGCCCTGGCTGTCAGCGGCCTGATTGGGCTTGACAGCGCGGTGTTCGTGCTGTTCGGGCAGAATATCGGAACCTGTATCACAGCCGCGCTTGCTTCCATTGGGGCGAGCCGTGACGCAAAAAGGGCTACGCTGATTCATCTTTTGTTTAATATGATTGGAACGGCTGTATTTACGGCGGTCTGTATCATCTGGCCGCTCACAGGCCTGGTGGGAAGTCTTACGCCGGATAACCCGGCGGCGCAGATTGCCAATATGCACACGCTGTTTAATATTGTGACTACGCTTTTGCTGCTGCCGTTTGGAGCACAGCTTGCCCGTCTGGCAGGAATACTTCTGCCGGATAAGCCTATGGGGAAGGCGGAGGAAGAACGCTGGTTTGAAGACCTGCTGGAATCGGAACATGTGCTGGGTATTTCGGTAATCGCCAGAAAGCAGTTAAAAGAGGATATCGGGCGTATGCTTCATCTGGCCGCAGAGAACGTAGAAAAAGGATTCCTGTCATTTGAGAACAGGGACGAGGCGGAGTTGGAGAAAATTTTGGAGCGCGAGGAAGAAATTGACCTGCTGAATGCCCGGCTGTCGCGGAAGATCTCTAAGGTACTTCAGGCGGAGCATTCCCCGTCAGAGGTGGAAGCGCTGCGGCATATGTTCACTGTAATTGGTAACATAGAACGGATTGGCGATCACGCAAAGAATCTGGCGGGATATGCAAAAAACATGATAGAGCGGAAGTTGGAGCTGTCGGAACAGGCGTTAGGAGAGCTGTTGGAAATGAGGCAGTCCTGCAAGAGCGCCCTGCGGCTGCTCTGCAACGCGGATTATATAGCATCCGGTTATCTGGCGGAGGAAGCGGCTCTGTTGGAGCAGAACATTGACGATAAGGCGGCGCAGTACCGGCTAAACCAGCTGGAGCGCATGGGAGTAGGAACCTGCCATGTTGAGACGTCCATTTTGTATTCAGAGATTTTGACGGATTATGAGCGGATTGGCGATCATGTACTGAATATTGCCCGTGCCTGGGCCGGGCTGGAAGATACGGAACGGTTCTCTGTAAATGAAAAGGAGAGATTATGAAACCTGGAAGAAAAAGTCTGGCGGCTATGCTCTTGCTGCTGGTTTTAAGTATTTATGCTGTCTGGTTTGGCCTTGGGGAAGAGATGAAAGGCGCCAGAGATATGCGATTTGGCATTGATATCCGTGGAGGCGTGGAGGCTATCTTCGAGCCTGTGGGCTTAGACCGCGCCCCTACAGAAACAGAGGTCACGGCTGCCCGCAACATCATGGAATCCCGGCTGGATGACAAAAATATTCTGGACCGGGAGGTGACGGCTGATTCTGACCGGGGCTACGTGATCGTCCGTTTCCCATGGAAATCAGGGGAGACGGAGTTTAACCCGGAGGCGGCGATTGCAGAGCTGGGAGAGATGGCAAATCTGACATTCCGTGATGAAGCCGGAAATATCATGCTGGAAGGAAAGGACGTGTCTACCAGCAACCCGGTGGAGAGCAGTCAGACCGGTCTGAAGCAGTATGCTGTGGAACTTCATTTTACGGAGGAAGGCGCGGAGAAGTTTGCGGATGCCACGGGGAAATTGATCGGGCAGCGCATGGGGATATTTATGGACGATACTATCATCTCCAACCCGGTGGTGAGGGATCAGATTACAGGCGGAAACGCTATTATTGACGGAATGGAAAGTTATGAGGAAGCAAAGGAACTGTCCGACAAAATCAACGCGGGCGCCCTTCCCTATTCCATGGCAACGCGGAATTTCAGCACAATCAGCCCTTCCTTGGGCGCCGCCGCCCTGGATATCATGGTGGGGGCGGGCGTTGCGGCGTTTGTGTTAATCTGTGTCTTTATGGTGGTGAAATACCGGCTGCCGGGTTTTGTGGCCTGCCTTGGTCTGGCTTTCCAGACGTGTCTGCAGCTTTTGGCAATCTCCGTTCCCCAGTATACGCTGACGCTTCCGGGTATCGCAGGTATTATCCTGTCCCTGGGAATGGCGGTGGACGCTAATGTAATTATTAATGAAAGGATTGGCGAGGAGCTAAGAGACGGGGCGTCTTTGAAGGACGCGATTCTCGCCGGGTATAAACGCGCCTACAGTTCCGTGATGGACGGGAATATCACCAGCGCCATTGTGGCGGTCATTTTGATGATGTTCGGTTCCGGACCTATGCTTAGCTTTGGTTATACGTTGCTGGCCGGAATCATGATCAATGTGGTAATCGGAGTGTATTATTCAAAGGTGATTCTACTATCCATGGTGAAGGAACGGCATTTTTCCGCTCCCGGGTGGTTTTGCAGTAAGAAAGAACAGCGGATTTATCAGTTTATGAAGTACAGGAAGGTCTGGCTGTCCATATCGGCTATTGCCCTGTTGATCGGTTTTCTGGGGCTTGCCAGAAATGGCGTGAGCCTGGACACCCAGTTTACCGGAGGTACGACTCTGAAATACGAGATTCAGGAAGAAACGGATTCAGAACAGCTTGCGGCTTCCCTGGGGGAAGAACTGGGGAGAAACGTGAGCGTCCAGTTTACCAGGGAGGACGGCCAGGGAAAACAGTCCATGGTAGTTACCTTCTCCGGAAAAAAGGGAATCAGCCCGCAGGAACAGAAGCAGGCCACGGATTTAATCAGCCGGGAATATGGGGAGATGGGAGCGGCGCTCTCGGAGACGTATTCCGTCCAGCCCTATATTGGGCGGCAGGCGTTAAACCGCTCTATGATTGCCATGGGGCTGGCAGCGGTACTGATTACCCTGTATGTATGGATACGGTTCTCGATTCTGTCCGGGCTTTCGGCGGGGCTGGCGGCCATGGCGGCGCTGGTTCATGACGTGCTGATCGTGTTTGCCGTGTTCCTGGTGTTTGCGATTCCGCTGAACGATGCGTTTGTGGCTGTGGTGCTGACAATTATTGGATATTCCATCAATGACACTATCGTTATCTATGACCGGATTCGGGAAAATATGAGAAAAGGGGAAGGGACGGAGGTATTCCGTTTAGTGGACATGAGCGTTTCCCAGAGCGTGTCCCGGTCGGTCTATACGTCCGTGACAACCGTGATTGGCGTGCTGATTCTGGTGGCGGTGTCCTGGTATTATCAGATACCTTCCATCTTTGAATTTTCTCTTCCGATGCTGTTCGGAATTATGAGCGGCTGTTTTTCCTCGGTGTGTATTGCCAGTATCCTGTGGGCATTATGGGTGAAAAAGCGGGAAACGTGGCAGACGGAGGAGGTGGAGCCTGATGGGACATGATTTAACCGGGTTGTAATACCATAAGTCTAAAGAAAAACGGGACGCAATTTTAGCTGGCTGCGCCCCGTTTTTTTTTAATCTACTAATTAAGTTTTTTGCCTATTCTTCAGGTAAAGAGAGCTGATTCTCCGCCACTGTTACCCGGATTTTCTCCACCCGCTTTTCCGCCATCTTTAAGACCGTTACATTTAAGTCCTGGTACTCAAAGGAATCTCCCTCTTTCGGAATCCGCCCGGCCAGCTCCATCACCCAGCCGCTGGCGGTGAGGAAATCAAAGTCCTGTTCCTTCTGCAATAATTCAAAAAGACGGTCGATATTGGCACTTCCAAGAACCAGATACTCCTGATCGGATACCTTCTCTATCTCCTGTACGACCGTATCGTGTTCATCCCAGATATCGCCCACCAACTCCTCTAAAATATCCTCCAGTGTGACAATACCCACGGTTCCACCGAATTCGTCCAGAATGACAGCGATGTGCATTTTGTCCCGCTGCAGCTCTTTCAAAAGCGGGCCTATTTTTTTAGTTTTAGCGATAAACATAGCGGGCTTAATCATTTCCCGTATATCCCTGTCGGTGCGGATAATATAGTTGTGGAAATCCTTCTGATAAAGGATACCGATGATATGGTCGATATTATCCTCGTAAACCGGCAGCCGGGAAAAGCCGGTCCGGGCAAACAGTTCCGCAATTTCTTCCTTATCCGCATCGGTGGGGATTCCGATAATGTCAATTCTCGGGGTAAAGATATCGCCTGCCTCCAGCTCCGTAAATTCGATGGCGCTGCGGATCAGAGTTCCTTCCTGCTGGTTGATTCCCCCGCCCTGCTCGGCCTCGTCCACAATGGTAAGCAGTTCCTCTTCCGTGATTCCCTGTTCATCGGATGAATGGAAGACTGCGGACAGCAGCTTTTTCCACTGACGGAACAGGAAATTGGCGGGAGTCAGTATTTTGACAAAGACACTAAGGATAGGCGCCGAGAACATGGCGAACCGCTCCGGCGATTCCTTGGCGATACTCTTTGGGGATACCTCCCCGAATATCAGGACAACAATCGTGGTTACGACTGTGGAAACGCTGGCTCCGGCTTCATCTCCCAGGAAACGCACAAAAATGAGCGTGGACAGGGAGGCGCAGGCAATGTTCACAATGTTGTTGCCGATCAGAATTGTGGAGAGCATACCGTCGTAGTCCTCGGACAGCTTCATGACCAGGGCGGCCCGTTTGTTTCCCTTCTCCGCCATGTTCTTTACCCGGATACGGTTGAGGGAAGAAAATGCTGTCTCCGTGGCGGAGAAATAGGCTGACATGATGATACAAAAAACAATGATAATCAAAGATATAGTGTCACTTTCCATTAAAATAGTTCCTTTCTGTGGTGGTTTTTTCTTTTTTTACACGAAAACAGGCATAGCTTCCCGTAATGGGCGCAGCTATGCCTGGCTATGTATGAAATAACAAGAAGTTCTTATATAGGGCAGCGTCTTCTGGCGCGTTGTCCGGCATGTAATGTATTCCCTCCTCCGATTTGTTGATATGGCAAGATTATACCAGAACAGCGGGAGGGAAGCAACAAAAATATATCATTTTGCACACCGTTTTCAGATACATACAAATTTAATAAATTTTTTGTTAATTCTGTCGTCATCCTGTTGACAGAAGCCATATTATCCCAATATAATGCTAAAATAACCGGAAAGTTTACACGGTTAGCCAGAAAGGAAATAAAAGATACATGGACAACGCCGACAGCGACGCTGCCACAAATCGAAGTAAAACCTGTAATAAAATAGATATTGAAATAGAAAAGACATGACCTGCGCTTTCAGGCATTAAAGGCGCAGGCTATGTCTTTTTGCGTTCTGTTATTTGGGAAGGAGTGTTAGAAATGAAAAGAAGCCGGCTGTGGTTTCTCTATCCGGTTACCGGACTGTTTATGATTGTATTTTCCCTATGGATGGGGGCATGGTATGTGGGTATCTCTGTGGTTTTAACCATTGTCATGGGAATGATGCTGGCGGAGAACCGATTCTCGAAAAAAAGAAACAGGACTGTTGCCCCTGCCATAAAACTGGCTCATAGCTTAGAGCACGACGAGGAGACAAAACGCTTTTTTGAGGATGGAAAAGCGTACTATCTTGCAATGGAAAGAAGAAACATATTAGATAACGTCTTAGGCGTTCTGTTTTTGTGGGCGTCGGTTCTATGGACTTATGAGCGTTTACTCCGGCCGGACGGGGGCGGAGCAGCCGGGACGTTGGCTGGCTTCTTAATCGCGTTTATTTTGTTCCTGACAGTCAATTTCCTTCAAAGGTGCTATTGGCAGCGGGCATTGCTGCATCCACTACTCCGGGATAACCGCCCGATCAGCGCGTCTGTGGCCTGCCTGCTGGAAGGAATCTACGGTCTTCCCACGAAACGGACGCGGGCAGTATCGATTCACAATGCAGCCGTAGGTCTGTATCGCGGCTGCCGGAGCGAGGAGGCGCTTGTACTATGCCGGCTCGCCCGGAATATGGCTGGGAAATATAGAAGTGGTCTTTTTATGTATTTAGACAGCGATACGGCTGCCGCCTGTCACAGAAGTCTTGGAGACGAAACGGCAGCGGAAAGAGAGGAATTGAGGAAAGAGATTATCCTTGAAGAAAATCCCCTGCTTCTAAAGAACAAAGACATTCAGTTGAACCTTATAAACGCAAGATATCGCCATATGATTGGAGAGAGTCGGCTTACCGATGCGGAAAAAACAGGAGAAGATTATTTACGCAGATGTCAGGATGATTACCACCGCCTGCAGGCGCTGGGGCTTATGGCAGAGGTAAAAGAAAACCTTGGAAAAACGGAGGAAGTTTCTGATATCCGAAGGAAGATACTTACTTTCAGTTCTGAAAACAAGGAAGTCCGGGACGCCATGGCTTACGGGCCGTGTACCTATTCTTTAAAAAAGCTGGCGGTGAACGACTGGACTGCCACTGTTTTCCGATTCCTATATGGCGCTGTCATAGCCTTACTATTATTTGTGACGGCGGCAAAGATATCAGGTGCAGATATCAGTAAACAGGCAGAAATAACCGAGCCAGATTTTTCAGAAATTATTGGTTCTATGGAAGATGTGCCGGAAGCAATACAGCCTTCTGAAAATCCGATTGTTTCGGTGCCGGAGGAATCGGAAGAACCTTATGCAGATAACGGTTTCGGGATAAACACGGCAGAATTTTCGGTAACGTACCCGGAAGATTGGAATGGACTATATGTGGAGAAGCGGTTAGAAAACGGAGGAATCCTGGTCTGTCAGAAAAAATCGTATGAGCAAAATGGAGACGGGGCGCTATTCTCAATCACTGTTTTTGATGACGGAGCCTATGTTAATGAGCCGGATTATGAGATCCTGGGCTATGATGACCCCTGTGTCTATGTTATGAAACAGCCTACGGATGTGACATTTTACTGGGATAATGAGCAGATTCGGCGGGAATATATCAAAATGCAGGAGGATTTGGAAACGGTTAAAAACAGCTTCCGTATCCTCTCCGATTCTGCTGAATATGATGGCAGGGAATACATTTTCCCTAATAGCAGCGCCGCCACCCTGCAAGAGTCAGACTTATTGAACCTATCCGCGGAAGAACTCCGAATTGCCAAAAATGAGATTTACGCGCGGCATGGCAGGTTGTTTGTAGATACGGAGCTGCAAAGTTATTTTAATGGCTGCAGTTGGTACAGGGGGAGGATTGAACCGGATGAATTTGACGAGGGGATGTTAAATGAGCTTGAAAGAGCCAATGTCCAAATCATTCAGAGTCGGCAGTAAAAAAATGGATAAATATTAAAATTATGTTAATTTTATTTACAGCCTGTTGACAGAAGATGCCCCTCCCCATATAATGCCATCATAACCCCAAAATTGACTGATGGTTGAAAGGAAATAACAAAACGTATGGACGACGCCGATAGCGACGCTGCCCCTAATATATATATTGACTGTAATAAAATAGGAATACGCTCCAGAATAGGAAAGGCATAACCTGCGCTCGTGAAAAGGCGTGGGCTATGTCTTTTTGTGTTCTGGCTTAGATAAATCAAAAGAATTTTGAGAAGAATGGAGGAGATATAAATTTTGACAATCATTGAGGTTGTGGAAGTATTAAAAGCGGTTATCTTTGGCTTCGTACAGGGAGTGACAGAATGGCTTCCGGTCAGCAGCACGGGGCACATGATTCTGCTGAATGAATTTCTGCCGCTGTACCAGTCGGAGGAGTTTCTGGAGTTGTTTTTCGTGGTGATTCAGTTTGGCTCCATTCTGGCGGTTCCGCTTCTGTTTTGGAAACGGATGGTTCCCTGCGCTGTCCGCGGAGGTTTCCGTCCAAAGCCCGATATCCTTCTCCTGTGGGGAAAGATAGCCGTGGCCTGTATTCCTGCCGGCGTGGCGGCGCTTTTGTGGAATGACGAGATAAACGACCTGTTCTACCACCCCCATGTAGTGGTTATCATGCTGATCGTTGTAGGCATTCTGTTTCTGGTGGTGGAGAATCGAAAAAAAGACCCAAAGATTCATACCGTGGCGGAGCTTACCTGGAGGGCCGCATGGTGGATTGGCTGTTTTCAGATGATTGCCGCCATATTTCCGGGGACTTCCCGTTCCGGCGCAACCATTATCGGAGCGTTGATGATTGGGGTGTCACGTACCGCGGCGGCTGAATTCACCTTTATTATGGCGGTGCCGGTTATGCTGGGGGCAAGCCTCTTTAAAATGGTTCAGTTTGGCTGGGAATGGACCTGGGTGGAGGCGATTATCCTGCTGATCGGAATGATTGTGGCATTTCTGGTGTCTCTGCTGGTTATACAGGGACTGATGAATTTTATTAAAGGGCACAGCTTCAAAATCTTCGGGTGGTATCGGATTGGATTGGGGCTTGTTATGGCAATCTACATGTTTGTTTAAGCGAAGGAGGATTTAAAAGATTGAAAGGTTCTGCTTTATCTGTCATGTTAAAAGGCGTCTGTGTTGGCAGCACGATGATGGTTCCGGGCGTCAGCGGAGGTTCCATGGCTATGCTTCTGGGAATCTATGACAGGCTGATTTATTCTGTCAATTCCATTCGCAGCGGCAAGAGCCTGCTGCTTTTGGGGACATTTTCAGCAGGAGGTTTTATCGGTATCCTGCTGTTCTCCCAGCCGCTGTTATCTCTGCTGGAGCGGTATCCCATGCAGATGCTGTATTTTTTTATGGGCGCGGTGGGTGGCGGGATTCCGCTGATATTTCATAAGGCGCAGATCCGGAGGTTTTCCATGCCGGTTTTGGTCTGGCCGGCGTTTGGTATGCTGCTGGTGTGGATTTTGTCTATACTTCCGGAAGCGCCTGTCCAGGCGGGATTGTCCATGGGGCTGAAGGAAACCGTGTTTCTTGTGATGACCGGCATTGCCGCCGCGGTGGCTTTGGTGCTGCCTGGAATCAGTGTTTCTTACCTGCTGCTTGTATTTGGGATTTATGACGGAATGATTCTGGCGCTGCACGGGTTCCACCTGCCTGTCTTAGTTCCATTTGGGATTGGGCTGCTGCTGGGAATATTTCTGTCAACAAAGACCCTGGAGCACGCGATGAAGAACTACCCGCGGCCCACGTATCTGATCATCCTCGGTTTTATACTGGCTTCCCTGGCGGAAATCTTTCCGGGGCTTCCGGAGGCCAACCAGACGATTCTTTGCTGTATGCTGGCGGGAGCGGGCTTTTTTGCGGTCCGGGCGCTTTCCGGGCTGGAGGAGGCAGCATAGGTTGATATTAAACTATGATAATATTTTTAGGAGTGAATATGGTACTGCTGGCTGTAAGTATCGGTTTTACCATATATGTATTGAAAAAATACGGGGAGAACGGCTGGAAATCTATTATTAGCCACGCAATTCTTCCGCCCTTTCTTTTGGGCGTGGAAATCGCGGTTCTATCTGCCATTGAGTACAGTATCATTATGCAGGATAACGAAGGCCCGTTTTTAGGGATAAATCCGTTTATGCTGTTGTTTTTATCTTCGGTGATTTACCTGCTTGCAATAGTTTATTACATGTGTAAATATAACAACGATACGCGGGATTCCGATAAATAATGGAGGGGGTGGTAGGTAAGATGGAAACACAAACTGTCAGGAAAGATTTTAAGCAGAGCAAGGAGAGCAGCACAGATGAAAGATGATGATATAGGTAAGAAAAGAACACAGATAAACCGGATAACAGCCTCTTATTTTACAAATATAGCTGCTTTTCTGGAATTTTTTGTGGCGGCGATTCTCCTTGTCGCCATACTGGCCGGAGCGGTTCTGTTGGCGGTCAATTTGACTGGCGATTTGATACATAATCCCCAGTCAGTAGACTTAAACCAGGTTTTGGGAGACGCGCTGGCTCTGGTTGTTGGTATTGAGTTTATTAAAATGCTGGTTAAACACGCGCCGGAAGCCGTGGTGGAGGTGCTTCTGTTCGCCATAGCCCGGGAGATGGTGGTTACACATGCCGGATCGGCTGAAACCCTTATGGGAGTAGTGGCCGTAGGGATTATCTTTCTGATTCGCCACTATCTCTGTCCGGCTAAGCCAGTTACGGCGGAACAACGCCAAATACATGAATAAGGTTGGAATTTTAAGGTTATGAGTATCGGAATGGAAAGGGGGTGCCAGAATGGGAAAAATTGTGATTATCACTCTTGATGAAGGGTCGGAGCATGTTCTAAACAAGATATTAGACAGCATAGAGGCTGAAAAAATTCAGTTCGTGGATGTTTCACCAACGCCGGTACTGTCCCTCACAAACTTATCCCTCTATCCCCATGAATGTAAGGTAGAGGTTAATGGGCAGGAACTGACATTGGGACCGCGCCAGTTTGCACTTCTGTACCTTCTGGCGCGCAATGTGGGCCGCATTTTTACAAAGGAACAGATTTACTACCAGGTATGGAACGAATCGACGGCAATTAATGTAGACGAGACCATCCGCTACCATGTCAGCGAAATCCGGAAGAAGCTGGAGCAAACATATGGCTATGACTGCATAGAGACGGTCTGGGGGATTGGATATCGGTTTAAACATGAAAAATAGTTCAAAAATTTCTGTGGTCTGTTGAAAAAAACGTAATCAGAACGTAAAGGATAAGTATAAAATGAAAAGGAGATGTATTCTATGTTATTAGCAATCGACCACGGAAACAAACAGATTAAGACAATCCACTGCCCGCCCTTTGTATCAGGGCTGCAGCAAAGCATCACGAAACCATTTGGAAAAAACATTATCCAATATGATGGGACTTATTACGCCCTTTCAAACCAGAGGATTCCCTACCGGAAGGATAAAACAGAGGATGACCGATTTTTCCATTTGACCCTGTTCGGTATTGCCAATGAGATTGAGGCAATGAATTGCTATTCAGAGGACGTAATACGTGTTCAACTTGCAGTAGGGCTTCCGCCGGCCCACTTTGGCGCCCAAAACAAGAGTTTTACAAAGTATTTTATGGACAGAGATGTCATTAAGTTTCATTATCATGGAAAGCCTCATTCCATCTATATTGAAGACGTGGCCTGTTTCCCCCAGGCTTATGCGGCGGCGGTAACGATGATGAAATCCCTGATTGAATGTTCTAAGGCTCTGATTTTGGATATTGGGGGTTTTACGGCGGATTATCTTTCGATGATATATGGACAGGCAGACCTATCTACTTGTGATTCCCTGGAAAACGGTGTGATTCTTCTGTACAACAAGATTCGCTCCAAGTTAAATTCAGAACTTGATCTGCTTCTGGAGGAAAGCGATATTGACGCGATTCTAAAAGGGAAAACAGACGGTTATGCACAGAAGGCGGTTCAGATTGTGGAATACCAGGCGAAGGAATTTATCAACGATTTGTTCAGCGCTCTGCGGGAGCGTATGATTGATCTGCGGTCCGGTACTGTCGTGTTTGTTGGGGGTGGAGCTATTTTGCTGCGCAGGCAGATTGAAGCGTCTGGTAAAATCGGCAAGCCGCTATTTGTGGACGAGATTAATGCCAATGCGAAGGGATATGAATTTTTGTATCAGCTTGAAATGGCAGGCAGGTGATACATATGGCCGCTAAAAAGGACAGGGAGCGCTTTACAATCAAATTTAATGAAAACGATCCCGCGCATAGAAAGGTAATTGAAATTCTGGAGAGACAGGGAGCGCACAGCAAGGCTCCCTTTATCGTCAACGCAATCCTGCACTATATCCACTGCCCGGAAACGCCGGATATTCCTGTCTCCTGGCTGATGGATAAAGGAGCTATCGAGGAAATGATTCGGGGCATCCTAAAGGAGCAGGCAACGGAAAATGGCTGCTCGAAGCCGATGGTAAAAGTACAGCCAGCGGGAAAAACACAGCCCTTGGCAGAAGCCGGACAACCGCCCAAACAGCCAGAACCGCCGTCCGGTACATTTCGGGCGGAGCAGGCGGCTCCGATGGAACAAGATACGGAAGAAGACTCCGCGCGGGCCTTAATTATGAATACGCTGTCGGCATTTCGGAATAATTGAAAAGGAGACATGGGAGGTTATTTCTCCTGTGTCTCCTTTTCCTTAACCGCAGCTATAAAGCTGCCAATAATATCTTCCAAATGCCTGTATTGATTTGGCGTCAGTTCAGATACCCTGGGAGAGAGAAGTGATTGTTCTCCCTCTGTGATTTTACCCAGCAGAAGATAATCCGTGCTGATATTGAGAGCGGTGCAGACCCTGATGATAGTTTCAGGTCGCATTGCCTTCTGGCCCAGTTCCGCGGTGGAAACTGTCTGCGGTGTGATATTTGCCAGCTCCGACAGCTTCTCCTGTGTCATATGGAGCTGCTTTCTCCGGTCGTGAATTCGTTTTCCCATTGCTTTTAAAAGGTCGTCCATTTATCCTGCCTCCATGCTATAGTTATATTTTATCGTCTATGGCATGGTTAATTAAGCGTCTATGGTTGATTTTTAGCGTCTATAGCAGTTATAATGGAAATAATATTTTTATTGATTGAGGAGGAATCAGATGGAAATACCCGCATGTACAATTATTGGACATAAACCGACAAGATTTAAGTTCAAATACAAAGAAAGCTATTCCCTATGTAAAAAAATAAAGAACGCCATGACAGAACAATTCAAGCTTCTCCATGCAATAGGTGTGCGCCGTTTCTATGTGAGCGGAGCGCTGGGCGTCGGTATGTGGGCGGGAGAGCTGCTTCTCCGCTTAAAGGAACAGCCGGGTTATGAGGATATAGAACTTTGGATAGTCCTGCCCGCAGCAGGCTATGACGCACATTGGGATGAACGGAGTCGAAAACGCATGGATTTTCTGATAAAGCACAGTACAGAATATGCGACGATTGGAGGGGGAGACGGTGGAGAAGGTTATCTGAAGCGAAACTGCTACATGGCCGATCACGCACAATACATGGTAGCCGTTTACGATAGAGATACTACGGTGAGATCCATCACGGGGCAGACTGTAAATTATGCCATAAGAAAGGGCTTAAAAGTCACTTATATTCATCCCGACACGGCGCGGATTACCTGAAAATCCAATAAGCTACTTTTTCAATCCCTTTATGATGGCTTTAACATTCTGCAGCTGTTCATGGTCCAATGCTTTTACATCATCAAACATCTCTTTATACTCTGTGGGGTAATCGCTTTCACTGTCGAAAAATTCGGACGGTGTAACGCCCAAATACTCACAGATATAGAAAAAAACCTGCATAGATGGAAAACCGTTTCTATTTTCCAGCGCATTAATATAACCGGCGCTCTGCCCGATAGATAAACTCATATCGCGCGCAGACACACCCTTTGCGGCACGTAACCTTTCTAACCGTTGGTAAAACAAGTCCTCAAACATACCAAATCACCTCTATATATGATTTTACCCTATAGGCAACTGTAATATGTCCGGTTATACTGGATACTAGACCCGTGGTGTCTGATTGTATTGGAGATTATATTAAAAATAGCTTATTTAACCAGATGGGAGCACTTATGAAAAAGATATTTTACTACTTTAAGTCAAGAAAAGTCCGAATTGCAGTCCTGATTGCAGCGTTATCTATGGTGGCGTGTATGGCCGGTATAAGGGGGGTTAACCAATGGAAACGCCCGGAAAAGAGTCCGGCTCCCGTAGTTGAATGCGAAGAACCGCCGCGATACATTTCAGATACTGCGCCAGAGGATTGCCTGCTGTGTAACGGTGGAAAGGGGACGCTGCTGCCCTGGTATGGGAAACAGGAAAATGTGGAATTTATCAGCCTGAATACCTTTAAGCTGTCATGCGTGGAGATTAACCGGTATGATGATGACGGAAAACTGATAAAAAAGCCTGTAAAAGGTTCATCTTCTCATATATTGACTACTGGTGACGGCGGCTTTATGTCACTTGTGTCAGCATCTCCGAACAGAGGGTATGCCCATGCCTCCATCACCTTTAATAAGGACGAGGTTCTGGATATGAAAAAGGTGGAAGAATTCCTTTGTACAGACTGCTTAAACCGTATCATGGACGAATGCTGGAGCGATGAACCATTTGGAATCGGGGTAATCGACTTCAAGACAAAAGATATACGGCTGCTGGAGCCGGATATTACGGCTTTTGTTTTTAACGACTATTATATTTCCTGTGATTTGCGTGAGAGAAGGGAGGAAGATTCCTGTGCGGAGATGGATTTCCTGATTTTCTATTGCCCGGAGAGGTATAAGGAGTAGACGGGTTGATGATATATTACAAAAAAGCGTCCCGTATGTTACTATATGGGACGCTTTTAAAATATTCAGAGGTGATTTCCTATAGAGCATACTTTGTCAGTCAGCGTTAATTCTTTTGTTCGCCGGTGTAAGAATCAAAAACTGTCTGTTCCACGATTTCCTGTGTTTCATACTCTATTTTTGAGAATAGAAGTTCATTCTTTTCAGAGTCATATCTGTGTTCATATAAGTAGCGAACGCCGTCCTCAACCTGTTCCACTGTCCCGAACCAAAAAGGCGCATAGGACAACGGGTCTTCTGCATATTTACGAACTTCGTCAATTTTATTGGACACCTCTGTTGATATTCCCACATCGCTGGGGATTGTATGCGGAAAATCACTGTAATCACCGATTGCAGCGTTCCTCCCGAGTGTTTTTAAATAGGCTTCCGCATAGGAACGCTCCTGTCTTTTTAACTCTTGCTCATCATCTTCCTGTGTACTGATACACCGTTCCCAAAGTCCATCAGGAAACATGGAACGGATAGAGTCACCGTAGAGGCCGCCGTCCAGCGGTTCCTGATAGTCCTCCAGTTCCCAGCCCCCACTATCTTCCTTGCGGAATTGAATGGCTGCCGGAATCACACCGCTTCCGCTATCCTTTACAAAGTTTCCATCCTGGAACTGATAAGTTCCATACATTGTGAGCGCATATACTTTAACTTTGTCTCCATCCTGCACCGTATCCATGATGATATGGCCCTCGCCGCAAGCCTCATCATTGGCTGGGTATTTATCACTGTTGTGTTGCAGAATTACCTCCGCGATTGCCTCGTCAAGTGTTTGGGCGGCTGGTGCCGATCCGGTTTCCGAGGCAGGTTCTGGATTCATTGGGGCAGGCGTGCCTAGCTCTTTGATTTCAGCAGATAAGGTGGAGTCCTTTGCTGATATGTCCTCTGACTTTACTGTGCAGCCGGTCATTCCCAGTAGCAGGATTAAGATAGATATGAAATATAGGATATCTATTTTCGCTTTTTTCATTTTCTACTCCAATACCCCTTAAATTTATCAGTATTTATTGACTTTGCTTTTTTCTCCACTCGCGTTTCCATAAAGCTCCAATAAGTTGAATGAAAAATATCGCAACAAACATGGCTATCTCGGCTTTCCAGGAGATTGGAAATGCGTAATCAAAGATAAGCCAGGAAAAAAGGTAAAGCAAAAACACAGCAATATAAAGAAATATCGTCCGTACAAATGATAGTAACAAAATTTTTTTCATAAGCGTTTCCCTCCATCATGTTAGATTTGAGATGATTCATTTTTTGAAAATTTATAACGAAACAACGGCTCCTTTCCACGCAGAAAATAGCAGCGCAAACGCTTTAAATAAGGTGATAATTAAGTATATCATATGGACATTTCCTATAAAAGAAAAAATGGTATTTTTATACAATGTTAAGATTTTAAGAGCCAGCGCCGCCAGCTATTCCGGCAGCGCCTGGCGTTCAATGTATACCATCTATATCCGTTTGCTTAACATGCAATCCGGGAGACCTCTTTTTTCTCCTGGCAGCCACGTAAAATTTGAATGGCTGTGTTCACATCTCTGCGTTCATACTCATGGGTAAGATTATCAAAATAATCTCCATAATACAGTTCATTTTCATAGGCGCGGAAGGTATTTTGCTGCCACAGTTTATCGTTTTCTTCGTTCAGCTTTCTATATTGTTCCTGGACGCCATACACGTACCAGTCCATCACATCATATTTCGCTTTCCATTTGTCGAACTGCCGGCCTTCTAACATTCGCTCAAATGCCCATAAATAAGCCTTTTCAAAATTAGGCCAGCGCCGCAATTCCCGGATTATGTTTTTGGAGGATGTGAGAGGACAGCCAACACAGCCAATCCGGCTGAAGCCTTCGTCATATAGTTCACAGTATGGGATATGATTGTCTTCAATGACATTCCAAAGCTGTTCATCGGTCCAGTCAAGGATTGGGTGAAAAAATGTCACTCCTTTGTATGCCTGACAGGTCTCAACTCTTGAACGGTTTCTCCTCTTGGCGCTTTCCGCCTTGCGTACTCCTGTCAGCGTCAGGACGTGTCCCTCTTTAGGACAGCTATTTCGCTCTTTGTATTCACTGTAGCAATACCGGCAGACCCTGGCCTGGTATGGGATACTGGCCTGGTCGAGTAGCCATTTTAGGACCACACTGTCCTTACCGCCGGAAAAACGCAGGCACATGGTATGGCCGCCGGCGATATTGCGTAATTCTTTGATAACTCGTCCCACGTAATCTCCATATACAGGTAAATTTATCTGACCTCTCATTCTGATTCCTCACATTTCGTTAAATTAGTATGCGCCAGAATTAGGAATCAAGATTTAACCACAGTCACCTCTAACGCCCGTCCTTTCCTTCCATATGGCAGATTTGAGAGAATATCCTCATAATATTTTCCTGTGCCGACCTTATCTTTCAGATAGCTGTGGTGGGAAAGCGGAAGTCCATCACTTCCAATGACGCCGATTACAAAAGTTTCCGCATCACGGGTGCTATGGTACAGAATATAAGTGAGGCTTCCCTGACTCCATTTGGCTGCCCGGAAATCATCTGCACAAACTATGTTTTTCCAGAATTCTTTTACCACTTCCAACTGCTTTGAAAATAAGCGGTCCGCATGGAACGGATCAGCGGTTACCTGCGGCGCTTCTATTTGCTGCGTTTTAAAATCATTTGCCATATGTCACTAACTCCTTCCTTCTAAATCAAACAGGTTTATTTGTACCGGTTGTTCCTGCTCTGCTCTTATCCTTTGCTGCCGCAATTTTGCCAGCTCCTCAATCCGTTCGGGTGTCAGCCATTTGTCTGCGTGAATTTTATCTAAAGAATGTTCCTCCAGGCTGTCATATCCAATCTCCAGGATTTTTGCTTCCAGCTTTTCTATACGCTTTTTTCGCGTTTTCTGGCGCCGCTCCCGTTTTGCTTCCTTTTGGCGCTTTATTAAATCTGATGAATGTGATATCCGGATTCCGTCCTGAATATCAGCCAGATCCTGCATAAGGTCACGGCTTGGTCTGGATTCCGCCCTGATATTGAGAATCTCGGCCTGGAATGTGGGGTCAAATAACTTTACTGTGGTATAGGTATTCCATTTGTATTTATCCCAGATGATATTCTTTCCGTTTTGCCTGATAAATGCCTCACAGATATCCATGCACACAGGGCGTTCAAAGTAGCGGATTCCCTTTTCAATGTGAACCACTACTTCCCCGTCGAACAGCGTTCCGTCCTTTCTGGTATGGCTTGTCTTCAAGTCATAGTACACGTTTCCCTTTTTCCGGCTAAGCTGGCGGTCTAAAACAGGACACCACCCATCCTGGGAATAACATATTCTGGCACACCTTTGTGGTTCGTAATCTAATCTCCATTCCCGCGTCCGTTCGTCAAACAGCATATGGTTCAAACATATACGCCCTTTGTGAGCAATAGAATATTCCCTATACTTCCGCTGTTTTTCAGTCTGCCGTTCATCATCTGCTTTTTCAATGCTATTCTCATAATCATAACTTTCTTCCGTTTTATGGCAGACACATTGGCACATAATACAAAGACCGCCGCCCCGAGTGCCGTGGAGCAGCGGATCATTGTCCGGGCAGTCCGGGATATCGTAGGGACACCGGATTACCGGATTATCATTTTCGTGACACCACAGAATTCCCATATAACTCATATCGCTGTTGACATTCTCGCCCAGGA
The DNA here is from genome assembly GCF_046966825.1 of Hungatella sp. Lineage (NCBI taxonomy): Bacteria > Bacillati > Bacillota > Clostridia > Lachnospirales > Lachnospiraceae > Hungatella > Hungatella sp. The sequence continues at coordinate 54,875 of NZ_JBKVCZ010000020.1, forward strand.
CATATTTACCGCAGCCGGTCTTATAGATACATTCATTGGCAACCGCTCTTTTGAAAATGAAACCGCCGCCCAGATTGTTTAGCGGATCGTCTCCGGGCAGGGTGCTGCTTTGAATCTGTACATAATCCGGATAATGGTCTACCGTGTATCCTTCTGACAAAAGGCGCTGTGTTAAAAGATTATATTCCGCCATAAGCTCACCTCATATTCCAAGGCAGGGCCTGATGCCCAGATAATGCTCCATGCGGTCTCGCAGCGCCTCTATGTCCATATCGTATTCTTTGGCGATACAGGATTCGCAGCATGGGTATTTATATGCCAATACCTTTGAGATTCTCTTATCCCAGCTATTAATCCGCGTATCACAGTTGTTGCAGGTTTCGTCCAGCCATTCTAACTTTTTCATGCTACGAACGGGCCTCCTTTCATATTTTGCGGTCTTGCATTATCACACCGGCAAGAGAATAGAAAAGAGCTGACCGCTGCTCATTCGGGCAATCGGTCAACTCTTTATACTTAATGTTCCTCTGATTCTTTTGCATAGAATACTTTAGAGGAACCGGCTTCCATTTACGCAGCAGAATCCTGCTTTCCATACATTGTTTCCTCGGGTATCCATTTCCCGTCATGTAAGATACAGCCGTTGACATCACAATAGATATCCGGCGTCCGGGGCGGATTTCCGAAACAGTCTTCTATCAGATAAAGCCCCAGGTGTTGATAATAGAATGGCTCCAGGGCCGCCTTAATCTGTTCATTTAAAGTTAGCGATAACCGTTCAATCTCCTTGATATCCTGCCGCTTGAAGGCTGCGGCTGAAATCTGCCGGAGCAGCCCTGACTGACGTATCGCGGCTTCGATAATTGGCAGAGCTTCCTTAAAATACTCCCTTCGGATACGGATTCCCTGCATAGCCGCCTTGTTGACATAGGCGGTGGTTGCCGCGCATATGTCCTCACAAAGCGCTGTATATGGCTTTCTGTATTTTGTCTTTAGTTCAGACAGGGATACAAGCTCCCGGTTCCGCTTCAGTTTGTCAAGCAGCGCGGACAGGGCTTGATGAAGCTCCATAATATCCATTACAACCCCTCTTTTCCTTCCGATTCCGAAAGACCAGCAAAAATCAGTTGTGTGGCGGTACAGAATCCAGATTTATATGCCTGCTCTACAACCGCGTTGTTTCTTATTACTGTAGCTTCATAATAGTCTTCAAACAGCTTCTGCGAGTTTTTAGGAAGGCTTGACAATAGCATCCTCTGTTTGATTATTACTGTATTGTTAAGTGCCGCCGAGGGAGCGGTATCCTTAAAAACCGAAGCCTCATAGTTTCCCAGATAAAGCTCTTTTAAGATATCGGCGCCTTCCGTCAAAGGCAGCTTGACAGCCGGATTTTGACGGTTTAAAGAGTCCGATATTGATTGTAATGATTGAATAATCTGGGGGAGCTGATGTTCAAAAAACATTTTTCCCGCCGGTGTCTCATAGAAATTCATTGTATCTCCTTTCCTTTCATAGAAAGAGCCTTGGTATTAAGCAATGGTCTGCTGCCCCCAGCGAATCCGCAGCCGTCCCTTATCGTCCTCTTCCCGGCACATAAGCAGTGACAGCAAATCATAGTCCACATCAAAGCGCTCGTAGATTTCATCTAAATTCGTATCCTGGCCTTTCATGAACAAATTCAGTTTTTCTTTCACCAGAATCATCTGCATGAGGTTTGATTCAATGCTTCCGGCATAGGTGATAAAGTACACGTCTTTGTATTCCGTAGAGGTATAGCGGATAAACCGGAAATAGAACTGGCTCATACCGGAGTTATTATAGTGAAGCTCCGGTATAATAATTTTATTGACAAACTCAAAATTCACACTGGACGAAAGACTCTGCTGGGTACAGAGCAAGATACCGTTTCCGCTGTCCCTAAGCGTCTGCCGTAGGGCGCGCCGCTTGGCAAAGGTAGTTGTTGAGCCGGTCACAATGAATAGCGGCCGGTCAGGGAGGTACTCGCGGATCGCTTCCGCGTAGGAATCCAGAACCGCCTTATGACGCACGCCGATAGCGACAATCTCATTTTTCCACCCGGCTGCCAGCTCCACGGCTGCCATAATCTTGACAGGCGTATCGCCCCCATATTCTTTTACCGTGTCCGGCGCCGCGCTGATCCGCAGCAACAGAACAATCTGCTGGATTAATTTCATCATACTGTCTTTTCTGGAGTTGCCCGTTAAGTTAAAGTAATGGTTCCGCATGACAACAAATTCGTCCATGGCTTTTTCGTATACCTCTTTTTCCTCCGGTGGAAACCAGACCGGAAGCTGGTGCAGCCGTTTGATGTCCTTCCCGCATACCTCCTCAAAGGTACGTGTGATAACGGTTTTCCCCAGAAGCTCGCTAAGGACTTCGGAATTAAAGATATCCTGCGTCCTCTGCGCCACTCCAAAAACAGTGATTTTATCTGGAAGGTGGGAGACGGAAAAAAGAGAATATCCTTTTTTATAAGCCGGAATAGGTTGTCTGTAGTTTGGATTACGCCATGATTCTAAATGAGAATCCTTCCCCTTATAACAGTAGAGCTTCGAGCACCAGGAAATCATATTCACGGAATTGTTGTATAACAGTTCTAATTGTGGCGCGAACTCGGAAATGTTGTTCCGTGTGCTGGTGCCGGTAGTCAGAAGCTTCATCCGGCAGCGCCGGAAACAGGCCAGAACCGCTTTTGTCCTCATACTGCTGGAATTGGATATTTCGTCGCTTTCATCCAGCACAAGCTGTATTTTCTGCCGGTGCTGCTTCATCCATTTGGAAATCTGCTTCTGGTACTGGCTGATTTTGTTCAAGGTGATGATAACAAAATCTCCGCTGCGGATTTGTTCTAAATCTTTCAGCTTTTCGACGAACACATAGGAGATGCCGTAATTTTTCAGCACCACATCCCAGTTATTCCGTATAGAGATAGCTGACGAAACGACCCAGGTGTTGCGGAGAGCCTGGCGCTGCATACGGAACTGTCCGACTGCAATGCCTGCAAGGGTTTTTCCGCTCCCCTGTTCCCACTGGAGAAGGGTGTTGCGTTTTTGCAGCACAAGATTTATGTCATGCCGCTGGGTATCATTTAAATGGATTGCTTCGTCATTTTCAGCGTCCCACAGGACAAAGTTCGACAGCCACCTGGCAATACCAGGGTCTTCCTCCATATCGGCAAACTGCTGATTCTGATTTTCGTAGTCCTTCCGTTTTTGGCGCAGCAGCCGTTCATATCCGGGAAAATGTTCCGGGTTATTATCCAGGACAGCCTGATAGACGGGCGTTGGACACCTCATGTCATAGGTCATCTGCCGCCGTATTTTCGCGCTGTAGCCTTTATAGACAAAGTGGTAATTTTGCTTAACCAGGGTAATCACGTCTTTTTCAGGCGGCTGGTTTTGTTTTTTCAATGTTTTGCGCAGATAAGATATTACTTTCTTTTCAGTGATTTTGACTTTGCACCATTTCTCATAAGACATTTCTTCCGGTTTCTTTTCCGTACAAAACCGGTACAGATACTCATAACACTTTGTATACCGGGATTGCAGCTTTGGGTGTATCTTAATATGGTACAGGAGCTTTTTAACTTTATATTGGAACTCGGCTGATGTGTCCTGGCTTTTTGCCAGTTCCAGCAGAACATAGGATTTGTGCGTCTCTAAGTCTGCCCTGGCTTTCTCCAGAAAAGTTTTATAGATACGGTTTGCTTCTGACTGAATAGGAAAGCCTGCCGCCAGAGAAAAGCCGGTTTTCGTGGTATAGAGCGAAGAAATCCACCCTTCCAATCCGCTTCGTCTTTGCCAGAATTGCAGCTTTGTAGGAAAATGGACGGCGCCCACGGCGGAGAAAGAATTTTCCGGCAGGGAAACCTGTCCGAGAAAGCTGAACCTGCTCTCCATCATCTGAATCAGACGGCCATTGGTAAAGGCATCAGACAGAAAAGACTGTGGTACGATAATCGCCATGATACCGAAGGGTTTTAACAGTCCGGCAGCTTTTTCACAGTAATAGATCTGTGAAAGCATTTCACTCCCGTCCTCCAGATACCATTTCAAGTTAAAGGGTGGATTGCCAATCACATAGTCAAAGCGGATACCAGGTTCATATGTGCGTATGTCCCCCAGCTCAATATTTGCCTCCGGGTAAAGGTAATGGGCCACCTTGTGCGCTTTATGGTCGATTTCGCAGCCATAGGCGTTCGATTCCGCGGGCAGGAAGTTAAAGAAATTCCCCATGCCGCAGGTCAGGTCGGCAATCAAATCGGACGCGGAAGGCTTCAGACACGATACCACCAAATTACAGATTGGCGGCGGCGTGAAAAACTGTCCGTTTTCTATTTCCTTTTTGGCCTTACTGTACTCATGGTAATTCTCATAGTCATCACGCCGCAGATCATGAAGCCCGCCGTCTCCGGTGTAGGCGTTGTAGACATCGGCTGGGGTAATTCCCGCAGAATCAAAGCCGCCATGGTCTATGAGATAAAGAACCTTCTCGTTGAGAACTTTTCTCTGACCGGACGGAACTGGATTGGTCTGGTAAGGATATTTCATGGCATCACCCCCTTAACAGACACGGCCCAGGTAATCGTCTGCAAATTGCCGGGCATAGGCTTCACTGGCAAATTTAATATCCACCCGTCCGTTTTTAAACAGTTTAAGCTGGCTGACTTTGCTGCAGGTTGAAAATTCAACGGTTTCAGAGCCAGAATGACGGTAGCCTAAAAGACTGTCGAAGCCATGGGGATAAAGTGAAAAATGCCCCGTCTCAAAATGTGCGATTCCTTTAAGGATCTCTTTTAAACTGCCATAAAGTTCCCATTCTCCGCTGCTGAACCAGTTTCGATAACAGCAGCCGCTTGTGAAACGCAGAACGCATTTCTTAATTTCAAATTCTGCTGTTTTATTTAGATAGCTCCATGCGGCATTATGGCATTTGTCCTTTAATTCGTAGAGAGCCTGTTCATAAAAGCCACGGCCATCCATCTGTTCAAAGATAAGGTTAACAATATCCTCATAATTGAGGGACAGAGCTAACATGTCTTTTTCGTATTGTTCCTCTGCTGCCGCCGTCCTTTGTGGACCAGAGGGATTCTGTGGAAGCAGTTTTTGTTCAATCGTATGTTCATCAATAGAGACATGATAATATCTGTTAAAATGAGTAACAAGATTAGCGATAAAACGGGAATGCAGCTTCATCATGTGCTCACTAATCTGTGTGGCGGAAATATCCAATCCGCCGCTGGTAGACAAATAGGGCGCATGGGAATCCACCTCCGAAAGTATCTCTTTTTGCCTCCCGCAGATATCCTCCCATATGTATTCCATTTCCTGAAAACAGGCCAGGGCGGTGCGGTAAGCCTTCTCGTGGGCTTCACAGAAGAGCCGGTCAGTCTCTGCCAGCCGGATCTCTGCTTTTACTGTGACAGCCTCAAACTTTGTTAAAATATCCAATCGGAACCTCCTTATGGTCGGTTGCTCTGCAAAATCCTGTAAAGCTCTGACACCAGCAGACGGTGGTTCTTTTCGTACTGTGGCAGAAATGGTCTTTGCAGATTGTAATTGTAGTACCGGAAGTACAGAAAAGAGAAAAGCCGTGGAAGATTCAATCTGCCACGGCTGAAACGTCAGGGAACCGGTCTGGCTGCCGTTCCCGGTCTGTCAGTGACTGTTCTTTACGCCGCCATTGCCAGGTTCACAGGAAGCATGGCGCTGGCTGCCCTTGGAAAAGGGGACAGTGACAGATGATACTCTGCTTTTGCCGTTTCAAAACACACAAAATCCTCTGTCTGTTCATGAATAGATACCACGGGCAGGGTATGGCAAATCTGTCCGCAGGCATAGAAAAAGGCGCTCTGTCCCACTGTGAGAGGGCGCAGAAGGCGTCCGCTCAAAACAATCTCTTTTTTGTTTTTTTTCATTCGTTCTGACCTCCAGTCTGCTTTTGGGCATTTGATTATTCATAGCATAAATCCATTAGTGTACCGCGTACATCTTCCAACAGCTTCTGGACCTGCTTCATGCTGGTCTTATGGCTGCGGGCAATCTCCCTGACGCCATAGCCATTGGATTTTAACCACACCATATCAAGCTGCTGCCTGGAGATTCGTCCGGCCAGATCATGCAGCAGAAGTTTAGCTTCCAGGTGCTCCATCAAATCATTTCGAGATGGAATACTGTGTTCCAGAGGCGGGCCGTCGGGGGATAAGCTCACATGGATACTTACCACCTCGGCATTGCGTTTCTGGCTGCGGTTGGCTTTGTAATGATTAAGCAGATCAACCCGCATACAATTCCATGCAATGGTGCCGAATTTATATTTTTTGAGACTGCCTTCCGTGAGATAGCGCCGGACTGCCCGAAGGTAGCCAAATATCACCACATCATAGAATTCATTTTCATCTAAATCATGAGCATTCAGAAAAGCATAAACAAGACCGTGATTTTCCGCGGCAAAATCCTTCTGTTCATCTGTTAATGGTATTTCAATCTTCATAATCCCTCCTAAAAAAGAAAGACACCCCCGGTCAAAAACCGGAGATGTCCCTTGTTGACTTATTAGACGTTATAACGCAGCTCATGAACCTTTAAGCGGGTAAGGCTTCCCGTTCCCCGTCAATGGCAGGCGTAATGATAAAATTAGCGCCTGTTTCGCCGGACAGTGTGTCTGCCGCAAGGTAATCACAGCCATCATCGCGCAGCTCCTCGGTAGCGGCGGCGCGCTGCTGCTGGATTCCCTTAACCTGTTCTTTAAAGCTGTCGGCATAAGCGCGTATCTGTGCCAGCTCCTCGCCGGTGAAATCATACAGGCGGCGGAAGGTAGCGACACTGTAATCATTTGTGCCGTTGTTCATCTTTTTAAGACCAATCTGTACCACGCTGCCAAAGGTTGCCCGGCGGCGGATTGCAAAGGACTGGTTTAAAAACTCACGGAACGGACTGATACTGGTGGGCGGAAGGGTTAGCTGAATCGGCATATATTCGCCGCTGCGAAGCAGGTAGAGAATACGCATATTCTTGCACGCCTTCCCTTTCCCGTTTGGGTCTGTGCCGAAACGGTTTAAGGCGCAGGCCGCGCAGGCGCCTCCCGGGTCGCCGATTCCCTGCTTGCCGTCCACAGACGAACAGAGCGGGGCGGTGTTATCGTCGTACTCGCTTCCCTCCGGCCAGTAGGCGCAGGTGCGTGATTGTGAAGAACGACGCCGACCAGCGGTTTTCGCATAGTCGGGTTTTCGGATCGTCGGACGGAAGTTCAAACCGAATGGTGCCGCCAGCCGGGATTTTAACCCGCTGAAAGCTCATCTGCAGACCGTCCATATCCTCTGCCAGTTCTTCAGAGCTGAACTCACTTTCTACCATGGCTGGCAGTACAAATTTTTCGTTTTCCATTAAAGCAGTCGTATTCTGGTTATACATATCGTTTTCCTCCTTTTGCAGCCGCTTTTAGGCGGCCATCTGGTTAATTTTGTTCCACTGTCTTGGCGGCATGGTTAAAATCTTATAGCCGATACTCTCCAGCGCTGTGGCTCTGTCATAGCTTTCCACATTCTGGCTGTGCCGGGTGACGGCGTTGGACAGCCCATAGAGGGTCAAATCGTTGCCCTCAATCAAATGCTGAAGAACGCCGGCGCTTTCATCTTCGGTAATATGGAAGTCCCGGCTTGTCAGCCTGACAATTTCGGGAACGTCCACCGTATTCATTTTGGCGGCGGTAGCGCCCCGCATAATGTCAATGACCTGGGAGAAACGGGCCTCCTCCACGGCGGCTTTTACCGTATCCTCAATCTTTTTTACAAAAGCATGATCTTCCGCGGCCAGAGTTTCCTCGGAATACAACTGAAAGTTCTCTTCTAGCGTATTGATTCTGCCCGTATGGTACTGGCGGGTTCTGGCGTCATTGACAACCATTCCGTTTTTACACACCAACCGGTAAACAAGAGGCTGTATATTCACGGAACCCTGTCCGACCTCGCTGTTTGAGATAATCAATCCGGCCTGGACGATATCGCCGGGGACAACCTCCGCTTCCAGCCGCGTGTTGACAATTTTCATATACATTCTGCTCTCTGTAATCTGACAGCTTTCAAAGTGGGCGCCCTCCATCTGACCGATGAGGGGAAGAACCACCTTGGCAATCTCCATGTTATCAATGCGCCGGTAACGGTTGCTTAAAAAAGCGCGCGCCGTGCCGCCGATTGTCCGGAGCATTCTCTTAGCCGGTTCCCGGTTAAACCAGGAATTGACATTCTCGGCCAGAAGCTCGGGGTAATCGGTCCGCATACGGTCATAGTAATCGGCGGGTATTTTTAAGTAGCTGCCTACCTGCCGGTGGGCGATGGAATTGACCTCAAAGGGTTCCAGCGCTTCCACATCATTGTCGTACATATGCAGGTATAGCTGGCCGCCGCTGGGTTCCAGCTTGAGGCTTCTGGTGTCCACCAGGTAATCCTCTTTAAGCTGGTTCTGCCGGGTTATTTCAGCCGCCATTTCCTGTAGGGAAATACCTTCTTTCATCTGTAACATTCACTCCTTTTTCGCAGACCAGGGTTACCAGGTGACTACAATGCTCTTTTCGGTTATCTCCGCCGCCAGACCATTGCGCTCAAACACTTTAACCAGCCGGGGCCAGTATGTCTTTTCCGGAAAGCCGGACAGATGTTCCTGCGCCACCTCCTCCCCATCCTGGAGGATACAGATATTGCCATCTTCCTGAAGGGTCAGCCTGTTATGTCCGCGCGAGTTTAAGTCGGCCATGAGCGCCTCAAGAACTCCGCGTCCCTGCACCTCATACCAGATTTGCGGGTCCACCGGCTGACGGTTGGGCGGCGTTTTGCTCTCTTCGTCCGGTATGGCTCCAATATGGGACAGGGGAACAATCTTCACCATGCTGCAGTCGATATTAGCCTGCTGATCCACAGTTACGTCCGCATGGTCGAAATCGGGAACGCCAAAAACACGGATACGCCCAATTCCACCATACACGGCAAGCCGTTCCGGTTCCTTTTCACACCAGGACCAGGTTACGTCCGGATAAGCGGTCCGCAGGTAGCTGGAAATGCGGTGGTTTACGTGGCAGAGCAGAAGGTGTTCCACCGGCGCCCCATCGGTCTTTTCCGGCACCTTGGGAGCAGAACTGTAAATACCTTCCGCATAAAGCCGTTTCAGCCGGTATTTGCGCTGCTGGCGTTTCTTTGCCTGACGCATATAGGGGAGCAGAAGAATTGCCACAATCCATAAGCCCCATATAGAAAATACACCTAACAGAAGCCATGTCTGCAGGCTGCCTCTTACCAGGGCCAGAATAGCGATTACAGCTCCCACAAGAATACTGATGCTGCCCCACAGGGCTTTGTCATTTTTCATTGATTCATTCATCCTCTCTCTTTGCAATTTTCTCTGGAAACAAAAAAAGAGGAACCGCACTAAGCTTTCAGTTTCATTCTGAAAAACTTAATGTGGTTCCTCTCAATGGGTCGGAGTTACAATCACTCCGGCAGGGCCTCGCGTTCACCGTCCAATACTTCCAGGGGTGGAAAGCTGTTGGCGCAGGCTGCTGTAACCTGTCCGTCCGGTAAACTCACGTCCGGGGGCTTTGGCTGCCAACTGGGCAAAAAGCCGCAGTTGTCCAGGAAAACCTTCAGACGCTTTGTCTTGACATCGCCGTTTTGGCTGGTGCAGTCCACCAGCTCCTGGGAGCCGGTGAGCCAGATCATGCTGCCCTTCTTGATTTTCAGGCGTATGAGCCGCAGAGCATCTTCTCCCCACGCCCAGACCTGATAGTAAACCGTCCTCTGTCCATTGCCATAGCCGATATGCTCGGCAAGGTCAAAACAGACGTAAGGGGTCTGTTTCTGGCTCTGCTTTAACTGCAAATCCGCAGTCACACAGCCAAATACGAAAACTTGTGCCATAACACTCCTTTCTGCCAAAGGCTTTTATATCTATATAAAAAGTGCCAGCAGACAAGACCGGCCGTAGAATGGCGCGGTAATACCACTGACACTTGATTACAAACTTGACAACGTGTGCAATGCGGGCTTCTGCCGCTATATGGAGCAAGGTCCATATTCCCCGCAGGGAGACGCACAAAAATCATTTACATTGCAAGTATAACACTATATATAGTATGTGTCAAGATATAGTAATCAATATATAGTATAAAATCTTTGGGCCTCCTACAACATACGGTATTCTATTCCTGCAACAGCCTGCCGACACATTCCACGGTGTCCACCACTTCTGAAAATTGCAGCTTTCCAATATAGGGATTCTCCGCGGCATAGTTATTCCAGAGTGACGTTAACGTCGGCTCCTCCCGGATATCCTGCACAATTTCCTTCCAGTCTGCCAGTTCCGCGGCAGAGCCGCGCTTTCTGGCTGTGTGGGCCACGGCCAGGCGCAGTACGTCGGCTCGGATTTCTTCGTTTCGCTCCCGATACAGGGTATGTAAATCATAAAAATCCCTTGCCCGTGTGGTTCCGATATTCCGGCGCAGGATAGTCTCATATTTTTCCGCCAGGATAGTCTCCAATGTGTAGGCCATAACCGGCACTGTCTTTTGCTCAAACAGGAAAGGGTAGTCATATTGGATCGCCGCAGGGGTGATTTCATCTCCGGTGGTTATATCAATCTTCATGGGGCTGTTAATTTTCCCGTACCGGGCTTCAATATGTACCCGGAAGTTGCGGTAAGCGTCGTCCTCCCGGATTGGTTCAATCCTTCGGAACGCAAATGTAATGCCGTCATCTACATCGAGGGACAGGATTTCCAGGATTACAGAGGTGATTTCCGTCTCCTCCATGGGGATTCCACGGACTGTCGTATCCATGTCGATGGTAGTGCGCTCGTCAATGCCGATCATGGAAGAAATCAACAGGCCGCCTTTTAATATGAAATTATTCCGGTAGCGCGAGACTGCCAGGCGCTCCAGGATTCGCTCAAATAAAAACATCTGCAGTACCTCCTGGGGGCGCAGGTTTTTCTGCGCTGCAATATTGCGGATTGCGCCTTTTAATTGTTCCGGTGTCTTCATGACAGTACCTCCATATATGTTCTGATTTTTTCTTCAATTCCAAATGTTTTTCCGTACTTTAACAGCCTGCGGCAATTTGCCCCGGCGCTGAAATAATCCTTGACGGCCTGGGTATAAAGCTGCATATCCATATCCTTTTTGTTCTGAATCAAATCGCAGAGACAGCGCTCCCTGTCATACAGGCGGATCAGGCCGCCCTGGGGCGAGGTGGTTTCTGTTATGCCGATATCGTATACGGCTTTTCCGGCATAGTGAAAACGCACCTGTGGATAATCCTTTTTCAAGGCGGACACATTTGTGCCCTGGGGAACCGTCATATCAATAAAATGCGGCGTCCGGTCGGACAGTCCCCAGAAGAAAAGCGCGGTTCCATAAGAAAATATGGCTTTTGTGCTTCTCCTCTGGAGCACGATATATTCGTCGGTCAGTTCCCCGCAAAGCGTGTACAGACCCTTGCGGATACGCGCCAGGCGGTTATCGTCCACATATTTTTTCAGCGCGGTGCGGTGGATTCCTAACTGTTCCACCTGCTTTGTGGACACAAACCCACCGCCGTCTGCCGCAAGTTCTTTTATTTTTAACCAGATATCGTCCATTCCCGGCACCTCCCGTCGTTTTACATTCATGCTTTAGATTATAAATTATTAAAGTATGAATGTAAAGAGCAGACTGCCCGTTTTGCCTTCTTTTTTTAATTTTTGATAGTGTCCCCCGATTCTTCCGAGTTTATGTGATTCATAAAGCGGTAATAATCGTCCAACAGGTAAAATTCATACTTCCGTTCCTCCGGTTTTCTGTATCTGAAGGTTAGTCCGTAAATGTTTCCGGTTCCGTCAAGTCCCAGCGGCCCCAGCCAGCAGGTCATAACATGTCCGTTGCGATACCAGAGCCGGATATCACAAAACTCTTTTTCCGTTACCAAGCCTTTGGACACGAGCCTGCGGACCGCGTCATCATCTAAGGGCGGATAAGTCAAAAAATGCCGGTAAAGGTCATCTGGAAGTCCCAGAGCCTGCTGATAGGTATGCGGCTTATACAAGAGAACCCTCCTTTCATTGGTATCTATACAGGAAATAGGACGAAGCCTATTCTTTTTCTGCATTGTCTTCCGATAATTTTTCATATCCGAGAAACGCGTTGGTTGACAGCACGGTATCCAGATAGTCATTTCCAAGGACCGGGCGGTGTTCCCTTTGAAAATAAAAGCGGTATTGAGCCCCGGTCTGTACGGCGGCCTGACCGCTTAAAAGCAGGGTGTGCTCTTTGCCAGACAGATCGGTAACACAAATCCGCCTGTATCTTCGGAGCGGCGACAGGGTGACAGAGGTACAGGTTCCTGACACGGCCGCATATGTCTCCCCACGGATAATATGCCACAGGGAGACGCAGCGGAACAGGCAGCAGATGAATATAACGCCGCCCATGGCGAGAAGCACGGAGTCGGCGGAAACCATGTAAACCACAAGGCTGACAAGCACGCTGGAAAGTCCGGCCAAAAGAGTCAGGCACATTCTTCTTTTCAACACATAGGGACAGCGATTCCATTGTTCCATCATGTTACATCCTTTCAAAAATAATTTGCTGACGCAGGTACAGGTTTGCGATTGCCAGGATTACCGGCTTGCTGCTGGCGCTGGATTTGACCAGATAGGCGATATTGTCGCTGGTGGTGTCCCGGTCATCATAGAGCTTGTCCAGAACGCTTTCCTCATTGGGCAGCCTGCGAATCCCCTTTTCCATACATTTGATGATTTCCGCCGTAGACATCAGCGTCTGACCCGCAAGGCGCATGACCTGCATTTCCTGGGGGGTCCGCCTGTCTCCGCGAAGAAGCCTGCGCGCCATGGAGACAGGCACATCTTTTATCAGTATCAGCTTTAAAAAGGAAAATAGCCGGAGAGGAAAGCTGCCTGTAGCCGGAATGATATACATGGCGCTCAACAGGTCGTATAAAGCGTCATAATCAGTCTCGCCGCTTCCGGAGATTAGCAGGCCCCGGATCAGCAGACGGTCCACGCAGTCACTCCATGTACGGTCTGACGTAAAGCTGTAATCCAGAACAGCCTTCCCGTAAAGCTCCCCGATTTCTTCCCTTTTGATAATCCGCCAGTTCAGGCTGGTCCAGACCAGCATTTCCTGTAAGTCAACCATGTAATCCTTTCCGCCCAGCACAATAACCGGATAGGACTTCCCCGGGCCGCCGGTTCTTTTTTCCAGACGGCCCACGGCGGTAAATAATGTTCTTAGTGTCATAGTGAATACCTCCTTTATCTGTTCCTTACGGTTTAAACACGGGATTTTCAACAGGCTATCAGATGCAGTCCAAAAATTCCTGGTCTTTCCGCAGTTTCTCCACAGACCGGGAGATCCAGGCTCCCACATGAGAGGGCGGAACACCATACATCTGTGCAATTTCTTTAATACGATTGCCTTTGATTTTCAATTCCAGAGCCTCGATTCCTAACCGCGCGATTCCGCTGTAATCCTGCTTTCTGGACTCCAGCAGCGAAAGCGTCTCCATCATGGAGATATGCGCTCTGAATTTATCAACCTGATGTACCACCGAGCCATCGGCAAGCAGCTCCCCGTGTTCCCCAAACTCCAGACGGCTGAAGTGACGCTGTTTTTCACACATTCCCCGGCAGTAGGAGAACAGCCCGTTTTGAACCACTTTTTTGGCATAGGTGGGAAACTGGGATAATGACGCGTCGTAGGAGACCGCGGCCCGGCACAGCCAGATACAGCCTTCCTGGAATAAGTCATCATAATTAAAGCCATAGATTCTCTCGTTGACATGGATATTGGATATAATTACCCAATGGACAACGGACATATGGTCTGCTACCAGACACCGCTGTTCATCTGTCAGAACGGTTTCTTTTCTCATGAACGCCGCCTCCCTTCACGCTGCCCGGGTCCGGGAAGTTTCCAGCGCCTGATTGCAGAGATTGATGGTCCTGTCACACATATACTCCGAGAACATGCCGATATGGGTATCCTTCTCGCTAAGTCCCAGCTTTGCCTGCAGCCAGACATAGGCTTCCCACTTTTCCATATGGCATTGCCGCTGCAGGGCGTCCAGAGACTGGTGGGCCAGAATCCGCTTGCGGCGCAGCTCCTTATTAGCCGGCGTTCCCAGAGGGCTTCGGTCCTTTTTGTGGGTGCCGACATAGGAATCACAGGCCGGCCATCTGGAACAGATATACAGGTATGAATTTTTTGTTTTACCGGATCTGCCATATACAACGCTGGCTGGCCGGCAAGTGGCGTAGGCCCCGCAATAGGGGCATCTGATTCGTTGCTTCCGCTTCATAACGATTACCTCCTGATTACTCGCCGTTTACGGCGGGATTACGTTTATCAGGACAGTTTTAGGCCGGACGTCAGCGGCCTGCCTCCTGGTAAAGCTGCAGGAGCGGACAGCTGGAATCCGAGAGCGTATGCCATTCGATATACCGGGAGAAAACGGCCTCAAAGGTCTTTCTCACTAACGTGCCCCGGCACTCTGACGGTTCTATCGACTCGCCGGTAAACTGCCTGACGATTTCCACAGGCATTATGATCAGGCTCCCGTCCGCGTCCGCAGCCATGAGAAAGCCTTCACATAGCGGGTCTTGTCCATAGGGGCAGGGAGTACAGCCGCACATGACATACAGTGTATTTCTCCAGTTGCCTCTGGTTGCCCGCATAAAGGAATAAAACTTACAATGGTTTTGATTCAATGCCTTCACCTCCATTACCGCACATTGCGAAAAGTAAAATTAAAAAAGGGGGTCAGCGCCAATTTTTTGCGCTGACCCCCAATGTATCGTTATCCGAATAATGCCTCAATCTCCCTTGTGATTCTGGGAATCACCGTGTCGTTGAAAATCAAGGTCAGAGCCGCCAGCAGGAGAGCGCCCAGCACCACGGCTATGATAATCTTCACAGCATCGCTGATATAAAAATCACCGCGCTGGTTGGAAAGCGCGGCGCGGGTGTTTAATATAAGACGGGTTGCGGTTCTGTTTAATTTTAAAATCATTCTTTTCATGGTAATACCTCCTGAATTTTATTGTATTGTTATGTGGTGTGATTCTTTACTCTGTTAAATTGTTTGTCCCAAAGCGCCGGAAACCTCCGGTTATCCGAAAAATGCGCCGAGGGAGCTTAAAACCTCCGTACAAAGGACAACAAGATAGATAATCATAATACATATGAGCATCATCATGGAATACCGCTGAATCTTCTTAGGACGTTTGGCAGCTTCCTTTTTCAGATTGTTTTGCTCAATCTGCCTCATATCGAAGCAGATCATCTTGAAGTACATGCGCTGGTCATCACCGCGCAGCACGCCCACCAGACCTCTGATAATATCCGAGAGCATAGGACTTCCGATTCTGGTCTCAAAGTGCAGCAGCGCGTTTTCATAGTTGGAGGTCATCATGTCCGCGATAGTCTGGTCCAATTCTAATCCGAAATCCCTGCCTGCCACACGGCGGTAGGAAGTCAGGATTTTCAGCACATCACGGTCATTCTCCAGATTTTGCCCAATCGTCAGGGCAAAGCGGGGAATCTCCGCTTCTATGAGCTTTTGCCGCTTCCTGACATAATCAAAGGCCGCATAATAGGTGGAGAACCAGAGCGCCACGGCCAGCCCAATTAAAAGCGGCGCCATAAGCGGCATCACAAAAGCCACAGGGAACGAGCAAAGACCTGCCGCGCCGGCGGTTACCCAGGCTTTTGCGGTATAGACCTCCGGCGTCAGCTCCAGCCCGGCTATGGTGAGGGCCGATTGCAGCTTATTGCGCTTCAGCCTGTCAAGCTTCAAAAAGGGGGCCAGCAGCCCTGCGATTTTTGTCAGATAGACTTCGGCCAGCCGCTCACCCTTCACGCCCTGCTGTTTCCGGACCATCAGCATTGTGCGGGAGGTTTTTCCGGTGGGGACGTCCGCAAACGCACAGGTCAGATGATAGACAGCAAAACCAAACAGTATAATAGCCATAAGTGCTAACAGTGTCATGCGCCGTCACCTCCATATTCAATCGGTTTGCTTAGCTTCATAATCTGTGTCAGGGCAAACAGGATAATTGCCGCGCAGATGGCAAGGGCAATCTTACCCGGGGTTGTAAAGATCAGGGTGTGAAACCAGTCCTTATTGAGGAAATACAACAGAGGTATATTGGCAATTACCAGAAACATCATAGTGACTGCCTCGCGCCGCGGTCCCTGCATCATGGCTTCCAGCTCCGACTGTACGATACGGACATCACTGAACTTTTGGGCGATGGTAGGCAGCGTGTTTTTCATGGAGCGGTCGGACTGACACTGGATTAAAATATTGCACCATTCATGGAATACCCGGTTGGGAATCTTCATTTTCAAGCTGTTAATAGCGCTGGTAGTGTTTGCGTTAATCAATCTGGCCTCGCAGACAAATGCCTCGAAGTTAGCTCTCACCGGTTCATTGATATAGGGCAGGTTTTCCTGTACAGACCGGATGATATCCTCCGTGCGCAGGTACGAGGTCGTGATGATGGAAATTGCTGTTTCCAGTTCCTCGTTTAAATGCTTTTTATAACTGGCAGACGTGCTGTGCAGATACCACACCGGCAGCAGGGAGAAGCCGATTCCCATAATGGGAACCATGTATACGTTGCCAATCAGTAGCGCCAGCACCGCGCCCACCGCGAACAGGATCAGGGTCAGCCTTTTAAGGGCTTCAAAGCGGTCGGTCCTGCCCGTATCTTTTAAAATCCGTTTGATTTCGTAGTCCTGGTTAAAAAAGCCCTTAGCCGGAGTGCCCAGGAGTACATTCAGTTCATCACTTAACGTAGCCGCCCGGCGCCGGGATAAGAATACAGCATCCATAAAATCTCCGGGACGGACCCCAAACAGCGCCAGGAGACCGGCGCTGATAAGGGCAAAGCAAATAATATAAATCCACTGCAATTAATTCACCTCCTCCGTGAATTCAGCCAGTTCTTTATGTGAAATTCCGTTATCCAGCAGCCGCTTTTTCAGACTGTCGGAAATGGCGTTTATTTTCCTGTGATGTCCCACCACGCGGGTTTCCCCGTCTTCCCGGGTTACATTGTCCACCACCTCATATTTATAAAGAGAACGGTAGAGCAGCTTCCCGTCCTGATAGTCCTCTCCCTCGATAATTTCCATAATCTTCCGGGAACGGTCCTCAAGCTGTTTTGTAAAGACAACCACAGGATAGGCTTCCACCATGATCTGCATGAGCACAGAATCGTCCATGCTGTATTTCCGCTTTGCAAGGGTCATCATGCGCCGGTATGTGCTGTTGCAGGAGTTGGAATGTATTGTAGTGCAGACCGTGTGGCCGGTCCGTGAGCTTTCCGCCGCCGACAGGCTCTCGGCGGCAGACCGCATTTCCCCCACGCCGATTACGTCCGGGTGCTTTCGCAGAACGCGTTCCAGAAGAAAATCCTGGTTGATGTTC
>NZ_JBKVCZ010000021.1:0-68572 GCF_046966825.1 Hungatella sp.
GCATGAGCCTGGAGGGGTACTGATTTATGGTATTCCGGAGTTCCGACTGCCAAAAGACACGGTTGTGAGGACGGAAATCGAGAATGTAAAAAAACTGGGAGTGAAGCTGGAGACAGATGTTGTAATCGGAAAGTCCGTAACCATTGATGAGCTGATAGATGAAGAGGGTTTTGACGCGGTTTTCATTGGTTCAGGAGCAGGACTTCCAAAATTCATGGGAATTCCAGGTGAAAATGCCAACGGTGTATTTTCGGCAAATGAATATCTGACCAGAAGTAACCTGATGAAGGCGTTCCGGAATGACTATGACACCCCGATTGCGGCTGGCAGGAAAGTTGCAGTGGTAGGCGGTGGAAATGTTGCAATGGATGCAGCCCGGACAGCGCTCCGCCTGGGGGCAGAGGTACATATCGTATACCGCAGAAGCGAGGCAGAACTTCCTGCCCGTATAGAAGAAGTCCATCATGCCAAGGAAGAAGGAATTATCTTCAACCTGCTGACAAATCCGGTTGAAATCCTGACCAATGAGGATGGCTGGGTGAAGGGAATGGTCGTCCGCAGGATGGAACTGGGCGAAGCGGACGCTTCCGGCAGGAGGAGGCCGGTCGAGGTCGATGGTTCTGATGATACCATTGAGGTTGACACGGTCATCATGTCCCTTGGAACATCCCCGAATCCGCTTATTTCCACCACCACAAAAGGATTGGAAACCAATAAGTGGAAATGTATCGTGGCAGATGAGAAAGATGGGCAGACATCCAGGCCGGGAGTCTTCGCAGGCGGTGACGCAGTGACCGGAGCAGCAACGGTAATTCTTGCCATGGAAGCCGGACGTGCCGGGGCAAGAGGCATTGACAATTATCTGAAGAAAGAATGATGATGAGATTGAGGGATAAGAAACCAAGGATCATAGTTTCCTTCCATACGACGGCAGACGCAATCCTGATGGAGCGTCTGTGCAAAGCAGACTCTGTTCCGGGACGGCTGATACCGGTTCCCAGGGAAATATCGTCAGGCTGCGGGCTTGCCTGGTGCTCAGAACCAGACGAGGAGAAACGTCTGAGAATAGTCATGAAACAGGCAGGTATATCTGAGAAGCAGTTGGTGCTTCTCGGAGTGGCATAAGAGGTGGAACAATGATTTATCTTGATAATGCGGCGACTACGTTGCACAAACCGGAGGAAGTAATTGAAGCGGTGGCGAATGCCATGAGACATATGGGAAACCCTGGACGTGGCGCCCATGATGTGTCTTTGAGCGCGGCACGCATGGTCTACGAAACACGTGAGCGGTTATCAAAGCTATTTCACGCAGATGGAGCTGAATGCGTTGCTTTTACGGCTAATTCCACTATGAGCCTGAATATCGCCATCCAAGGGCTGCTCAAGCCGGGGGACCATGTGATCACAACAGCCATGGAGCATAATTCAGTCCTGAGGCCATTATATCTCATGCAGGATAAGGGCGTGGAACTGACCATTATTCCAGCTGATTTAAAAGGGAATATTCGATATGAGGACATGGAACAGTCAGTCAAGGAAAATACCCGGGCTGTCATCTGCACGCACGCCTCGAATCTGACAGGCAACATGATTGATTTGGTTCGGGTCGGAAACATATGTGCTGCCCACAACCTGCTTTTTATGGTTGACGCTTCTCAGACTGCAGGCATTTTCCCGATTGATATGAAGCATATGAATATCGATGTGCTGTGCTTTACGGGTCATAAGGGGCTGATGGGACCTCAGGGTACTGGCGGGATATGTTTAAAGAAAAATGTGCTTATCCGCCCGCTTCTTGTGGGAGGAAGCGGTGTGGACAGTTATTCCATGACCCACCCGGAAGCTATGCCGACGGCTTTGGAAGCGGGAACCTTGAATACCCATGGGATAGCGGGACTGCATGCGGCGCTGAGTTATATTGATAAGCATGGAATGGACAATCTAAGAAAAAAAGAAATGTGGATGATGTGGGAATTTTATAGGGGGGTCAATCAACTTCCGGGAGTCACCGTATACGGTGATTTTAAAGTTGAGCAGAGGGCGCCGATTGTAACAATTAATATCCACGACTTTGACTCAGGGGAAGTGGCAGATGAATTGTTTATGAATTATGGAATCCATGTCAGGGCCGGTGTGCACTGTGCTCCACTAATACATAAGGCACTGGGAACACAGGGGCAGGGAGCTGTGAGATTCAGTTTTTCACATATGAATACGATGAAAGAAGTGAAACAGGCTGTTTCGTCCGTAGGAGAAATTGCAAAGACACTTTGATGATGTATTATGAAGACGTTTTCTAATTGACCGCTAAAGCAGCCGGTCAATCAGGGCGGTTTAAGGGCGTACAGGCGTAGCCACGGATCGTAGACAACCTTATGACGGATGCGCTTGCGATAGCAGCACAGATGAATAAAAAGTGATTACCCCGGAAGTCATCCTAACGGCGGTGAGAATTAGAACCTTGTTTAAAGCACAGCCTCCATGCCGGCCGGTATGGGGGCTGTGCTTATATCTCTGAAAACAGAAGTAAAAAATTGAAATACCTCATATGCAGAAACGGTCATGCTGCTGGAAAATCGAGCGTTTTGTATTTAGATTGACTGACTATATATAAAATGGTAATATGGTATTATAGGACAATGATATGGAAAATGTCGGGAAAGCGAAGTGATTAATGGCTGGCCGGAGCGCGTTTGACGATTTATTTCCGGTGCCTCTGCCGGGCAGGCTTTCAATCTGGGTGTTAAAATCAAACGAGAAGGATATCAATATGAGAGATTCAAAAAGGCGTAACGTGGTGTTTATATTGTCGGATGATCAAGGAGCTTGGGCGATGAGATGCGCGGGGAATTCAGACATTGAAACCCCTAATTTGGATTATCTGGCATCTCAGGGGGTTCGATACGATAACTTTTTTTGTGTCTGTCCGGTATGCTCACCGGCCAGAGCTTCCATAATGACAGGGCTGATACCATCACAGCACGGCGTACACGACTGGATCTGTTCGGGTAATCTGGACAGAAGTATGTTGGGGGAGCACGAAGCGGATAAACGTTTTCAAAAAGAAACAACAGCGATCCCATATTTGGATGGCATGCTTACTTATACGGATATTCTCCAAAAGAAAGGCTACCGCTGCGCGCTGTCCGGCAAATGGCATTTAGGCGACAGCATGAATCCGCAGCATGGCTTTTCTAAGTGGTTTACGATTGGAAGGGGAGGATGCGGCTATTATACTCCGGACGTAATCGAAAATCAAAGACTGTATTTTGAATCCGGATATATTACCGATATTATCACGGATAAGGCGTTGGAATACATGAGCGAGCTAAGGAAAGAAGACGAACCCTATTATATCAGTATTCACTATACGGCGCCGCATTCCCCGTGGGAGGAGGCGCCGCATCCTGGGAAATATCTTGACTTATACAGGGATTGCGGATTCCATGCCACTCCGGATCTTCCGCTGCACCCCAATCAGAAGCCTACGGCGCCGAGCGGAACAGGAGAGCGAAGAAAAGAACTCCTGCGCGGTTATTACGCGGCGATTACGGCAATGGACAATAATATTGGGAGAATCATCGATGATTTAAAAAGCGCGGGGGAGTGGGAGAGGACGATCGTTGTGTTCACCTCAGATAACGGCATGAATATGGGACATCATGGGATATGGGGAAAGGGGAACGGAACCTTTCCGTTCAATATGTATGATACGGCCGTGAAGGTTCCTTTTATTATTCGGGTTCCGGATACACAGCCGCAGAGCCATGTGTCAGAAGCGATGCACAGCCACTATGACTGGATTCATACCATCACGGAGCTTTTGGAAATAGATTTTCAGCCGGAGCGGAAGATGCCGGGCAAAAGCTTTGCAAAAGAGCTGCTTGGCGTTCAGGCAGCCAAAGAGCAGGGATCGGTGGTAGTCTATGATGAATATGGGGCCAATCGGATGATTCGGACAAAAGAATGGAAGTATATCCGAAGATATCCGTATGGGGAGGATGAGTTATATCATCTGACGGAGGATCCGGGGGAACAATATAACCTGATTATGGATAAGCAGTACGCTGAAATCAGAGAACAGTTAAATCATCAGCTAAGCACATGGTTTTATACCTACGCGGATCCAGCGGTGGATGGAACCCGTGAAAGCGTGCGGGGCTATGGCCAGATGTGCAGAGCGGGTATCTACAGCGAAGGGAAAGAACCGTATTGTCAGAGTAAGCAAGCATAAAAATCATATAGCTTTGTAAACTGTCCCGAGCGGATGGCAGGGATTATGAAAAGCTCAAAGAGACAGGATAATCGGGCTGCTGAATGGCTGCGGGTATCCGCAGAAATATACGACGTGGAAAATAATGACGATTTCCCGATACGAGGAGGGGACGGAACCTTAATATAGAGGGAAAACCCATCAAAATAGGCTGAAAAATATTGGATATCGACTTTTCGTGAAAAACCCGCTGGCGATTGCGCCCTTGAACGAATGGGTTATTCATGTTACCGTTAATTTACAATTCAACCTATCAGGGGAGGGAAATGCAAATGAAAAAACAAAACTTTTGAAATCCGTGTGTAGTCTGCTGCTGGCTGGAAGTATGGCGTGCGGACTGACTGGCTGCGCATCTGATGCGGGCCAAACGGCGGGACAGGCCAGTGAAAAGCAGGGGGATAGTAAAGAAAGCGCCGGGACTGGCGGCGAGACAGTCCAGACAACCGAAGCGGCAGGATCAACCTCTTTTACCTACTGGCTTCCGATCCATGCGCAGACCGCTCAGGTAGTGACGGATTTAAACGACCATCCCGGAGCGAAGCGTCTGGAGGAGCAGACCGGAATTCTTGTGGATTATATGAGTCCGCCCGTGGGGCAGGAAAAAGAGCAGATGAATCTTTTGCTGGCGTCGGGAAAGAATCTGCCGGATCTTATCAAGTTCGATTTCGCCAAAGACTACCGGGGCGGAGTGGAGGCGGCGATAGCCGACGGAGTCTTGATGGATGCCACGAAGCTCATTGAAGAACATGCCCCTAACTTCATGGCAAGAATCAACGCCAAGGAGGAGTTAAAGAAGGGGGCTTATTCTGACGCGGGCGTCATTGTGAAGTTCGGCGCAACGCTTTTGCCGGACGAAACTCCGGTTTACGTCAAGCAGGGTCCCATGATCAATAAAACGCTGCTGGATCAGGCAGGGCTGGATATCCCGGTCACGATAGCGGACTGGGAGGAGATGCTGGCGGCCTTTAAGGAGATGGATGTGATCCCCTTCAGCTTTGGCTGCGATAATAACTTTGCTGGACTATTCGGCGCATTTTCAGGCGCCTATGGGGTTCCGGCCGGTTCGAGATTTTTGAATGAAAATGGAGTTGTTAAATTTGGACCGATGCAGGATGGCTATAAGGACTTTTTGCAGCTGTTTCATAAGTGGTATCAAAATGGCTGGCTGGATCCTGACTTTTTATCCAAGCAGCAGAATAAGGATATCAAGCCGGAATTTGAAGCCGGGGAGCTTGCCTCGGGAACCATTCATATTGATAGTATCGAATCAGCTCCGGTTACTTCCGCTAAGATGAACCATGAAAAGGTAGATGCTATGCCCGTGCCGTATCCGGTATTGAACGAAGGGGATCAGCTGCATTTCCGACACCGGTTAAAACAATTTAATCAGACGCCCAGCTATATCAGCGCCCAGGCGGAGGATCCGGTTGCAATCATCAAATGGATGGACTATCTGTACAGTGACAAGGGACAGACGGAGACTTTCTGGGGCTGCAAAGGTGATGACAGGTATGAGGATACCTATTATATCGATGAAAATGGGGAACTGCAGTTTACTGATTTTATCACCAAGAATCCGGATGGACTGGCCCCTTCGCAGGCATTAAGACGGTATATATTTAAGGATGTCGTGGTTGCCTGGTCCGAAGGCTCCAGCGAAGCTGTGGTAGACGGCTGCCGGATATGGGAGGCCAGCGCGGATTGTGAATATGAAATGCCGGAAACCCTGACATTATCCTTGGAGGAAAATGACGAGTATAGTAAGCTGATGGGTGATATTGAAACCTATGTCAATGAAAAGTCCGCCAAATTTATTATGGGAATTGAACCGCTGGACCAGTTTGACAATTTCAGGCAGACATTGTTAAAAATGAACATCGAGCGTGTGACGGAGATTCGGCAAGCGGCCCTGGACCGCTATCTGGTAAGATAATGGAGGATTATGATGAAAAAAATAATGATTGACTCAAAAAGCTTTGACGGCTATCCGCTCCAGGATTTTTCCTATGGCATGAACCGCATTCTGGAGACGTGTGAAGATCATGTTGAATTGCGTATCGGTATCCGGGAATGCGAACTTAGAACTGCCTATGCCCATGAAGAGTTCTGCTTTATGTCCAACAATGATTACGGCCTTAAGCAGATTGCGTTTCCCATCATTGGAAAAAAGGACCTTGTGATTGATGGGCAGGGCGCAAAACTCCAGTGTATAGGAAGAATCCTTCCATTTATGATTTCCGGCTGCGAACAGGTTGTGATAAAAAATTTCACCATTGACTATCCTCGCCCTTTCTTTTCCCAGGGCGAGGTGGTCCGGTCTGCGAAGGGTGAAGTGGTGATAAAAATTGACAAGGAGAAATACCCTTACCGTATCAGGGATACCGTCGTAACGTTTTACGGTGAAGACTATGAAAGCAGCTATCTGCATGGTTTGCTGGAGTTTTCCGGGGAGGAAAGGCGTCCGTCGTCATGTGCGGTGGATGTCGGCGCCGGACAGCATATGGTGGCGGAGGAACTGGAAGAAGGGGTATTGTGTATCAAAAACTCCATGAGGCAGCTGCCAAAGGTCGGCTCCATTCTGACAATTAAGCACGAGAAACGATATGTCCCCGCGATATTTATCAACCAGTGCAGGGATATCCGGCTGGAAAACATAACGATCCGGCATGCGGGCACCATGGGAGTGATTGCGCAGAACAGCGATCAGATTACGATTGACCATATGACGGTCAGCCCGGACCCGGAGTCAGGAAGAATGATTTCCGCTAACGCGGATGCTCTGCATTTTGTTAGCTGCACTGGCCGGATTCTGATCGAAAACAGCCTGTTTGAGAATCAGCTGGATGATATCTTCAATGTACATGGGAATTATTTCAGAATTCATAAGGTGGTCCATGATTCCGCGGTCATAGCGGAGATTCCGCACAGGCAGCAGGCAGGTGTTTTTGGGCTGAAAAAGGGCGATCAGGTATGGATTTGCAAAGCGGTCACGATGAGGCGGCAGATAATGGCCGTTTTAAAAGAAATCCGGATTATAAATAAAAAATTCTGTGAGATCGTCTTTGAGCAGCCTGTCATGCTGGATGGACAGGAAACCTGGTGTCTGGAAAACGCCGGCGCATATCCCGAAGTGCTTTTCAGAAACAACGAAGGAGGACGCAATCGCGCGCGCGGGCTCTTACTGACGTCAGCAGGCAAAACAGTCATCGAGAATAACAGGCTGGATTGTGAGGGCGCGGTCATAAAAATCAGCGGAGATATGAATAACTGGTTTGAATCCGGCGGCACCTCCTGTATCATAATCCGCAATAATACCATGAAGAGGCATAATCAGAAGGTCTGGGGAAAGGCCATCATAGATATTGACCCGGAGATGGCGGAGTTGGAAGAAAACTATTATTATCATAAACATATCGTGATAGAGAACAATACGATAGAAACCGGGGACAGGCCTGTATTTTATGGGCAAAGCGTGGAGCATCTGGAATTGAAGGATAACCTCATCATCAGTGACCAGCTTTCGTCGGAAGAGGATATCAAATCACAGATGAGGCAGACGAAGGAGTTTGTTGTGAACGGAAACCAGATAAGGAGAGCGCAGCCATGAAAAAACGGCCAAATATACTTATCATTTTAGCGGATCAGTATCGGTATGACGCGATTGGCGCAGTCTCCCCCTATATGATTACGCCGAATCTGGACAGGCTGGCTCACGAGGGCTGCCTGTTTTCCAGCGCGTATTCCAATAATCCGGTATGTATGCCAGCCAGGCACGACCTGCTGACAGGCCTGACGGGAAGACGGCATGGCTATTTCAGCAACTGCAAAAAACCGATTCGGGATTATGGACTGCCTACTTTGCCGCGTATCTTTTCAGAACATGGTTATCGGACTGCGTCCATCGGAAAAATGCATTTTTTCCCCGCGCGGGCGCACCATGGATACAGCGAGATGTACACGATGGAAGAAATCCCAAAGTGCAGGGAAGACGATGATTATGCCATGTACTTAAAGGAATGCGGAGAGGGAGAGGTGCAGAATATCCATGGGGTAAGGCCGCTGGCATACCATGAGCCGCAAAGGGCCCTGGTAAAGAGCGAACATTATGAAACCCGCTGGGTAGATGAAACAACCATTGACTGGCTGGATCGTAATGGAGAAAATCCGTTTCTGCTGTTCGTGGGCTATATTAAGCCCCACCCGCCATGGGATATCCCGGAGGAAGGAATATGAAGGAATTTATGAGAAAAGGGAGATTCCGGCGCCAATTCCAAGATCCAGAACCTATCCGGACTCCAATGACACCTGCGTCTGGTACGGAGACTTAGACACTCCGGAGCAAGTCCGCCGGATACAGGAGGCTTATTATACCTCATGCACCATGGTGGATGAGAGCGTCGGCAGGATTTTGGGCTATCTGGAAAAATCAGGGAAAATAGACGACACCATGGTGATATTTACCAGCGATCATGGAGAGATGCTGGGTGACAAAGGATTCTACAGTAAAGACCTCCCGTATGAAGGCTCTGTGCGCGTCCCATTGATTATCCGTTACCCGCAGGTGTTCGGAAGCGGAAAAAGGAGAGAGGATTTTGCCAGCCTGCTGGATATTTTCCCAACTTGCATGGAGCTGGCCGGCCTGCGTTATCCGCAGGGGGAAACCGTCCTGTCAGGCGGGTCTTTAGCGGATGAAGGAGCATGCGGAGAAAGAGAGATGATTACAGCCTCCAATGGCTTTTTGGGATTGAAAAGATGGGTTATGGCCAGGACGAAGGAATATAAATATATCTACCATTACAATGCGGGATATGAGGAGTTCTATGATTTAGCGGCTGATCCGGGCGAAACAGTGAACTGCATCGGACAAAGGAAGGACAGCGGGATTTACCGGAGGCTGCGTCAGAGAGCGCTGGAATATGAGAAAACCGAAGGCCCGGACGGATGCGTGGAGTCGGAAGATTTTGTGTCATTTCCAGGAGAAAGTCATACGGGCACCGAACATGGAAAATATCACCTGTGGTCCAATCAACAGTTTCAAACCTTTCAAAATTCAGATAAGCCGACCTACGGACAACGGTTTGTACACGAAATACAAACGGCAATGTGTCATAAAAAATGTCCGGGGGTCAATCAGGAGTGGCGCGCGGCGTTTAAAAAGCGGTTTGAGGAGCTGGCGGAATACGAAAACTGGGAAGAAGCCTTATTTGAGTCAGCGCAGGAAGGGAAAAAGGAATGAAAAAACCAAATATTTTATTTGCAATTGCAGATGACGCATCCCATTTTGGCATATATGGACATGCCTTTGTGGAGACCCCGTGTATAGACCGTCTGGCAGGGGAAGGGGTACTGTTTGATAACGCGTTTACGACAAATCCTAAGTGTGCGCCGTCCAGGGCGTCAATTTTGACCGGACGTCATACCTGGCAGCTGGAATCAGGCTGTACCCATTTTTGTGAATTTCCGGCAAATCAGATCCTGTATCCGGATCTGCTGGAGCAGCATGGATACCACGTGGGATTCACCGGAAAAGGCTGGGGACCGGGGGACTACCAGACATCCGGTTATCCCAGAAATCCCGCGGGCAATGAATACAATGAAAAAACACTGGTTCCGCCGGAGGGAAGCTGCATTTCCACGACGGATTACGCAGCCAATTTCCAGGTTTTTTTAAGGGACAGAAATCCCGGCCAGCCCTTTTATTTCTGGTACGGATGCAGGGAGCCGCACAGGAAATATACAGAGGGGGAAGGGATCCGGCACGGAAAGGCCCCGGGGCAGGTGGAGGTTCCTATTTATCTGCCGGACTGTGAGACAGTGAGGAATGATTACTGTGATTACGCGTTTGAGATAGACTGGTTTGACAGGCAGCTGGAAAAGATGATTCTTATGCTTAAGGAGATGGGGGAATATGAAAATACCATGATTGTGGTTACTTCAGACAACGGGTGTCCCTTTCCGCGCGTTAAGGGTCAGATGTATGAGGAGGATTTTCGTCTGCCTCTGTGCATCACATGGAAGAACGCGGCGCCTGGAAATCGCAGGGTGAAAGATATTGTCAGTTTTCTGGATTTTGCCCCCACTTTTTTAGAGATAGCGGGTATTCCCATCCCTGAGGTTTTTTCCGGCAAAAGCCTGACGGACATTTTATATTCGAATCAGGAGGGCGTCGTAAATATGGCGCGCAGCCGCGCCTTTATGGGAAGAGAGCGCCATGATATGGGACGTTATCAGGATACCGGCTATCCGGTCAGATGCATCCGGACGCCACAGTATTTATACATACACAATTATCATCCGATGGCCTGCCCCGCGGGCAATCCGGAGACAGGCTATCCGAATTGCGATCCGTCCCCCACCAAAAGAGAGATCCTGTACCGGCATGCGCAGGGAGATAACATCTATTACAACTTATCCTTTGGCCTTCGCCCGGAGGAGCAGTTATTTGATATCCTGAAAGATCCGGCCTGCATGGAAAATCTGGCTTATGAGGAGGGCTTTGGGGAGATACGAAAAGAATTATCTGAGGAGCTGGAGGCAGAATTGCGCCGTACATTGGATCCCAGGGCAGAGGGAAAGGGAGATATTTTTGACACGTACCGATACGTTGGAAACGCCCCCCATGCATGGTATCGGCTGGAAAGCAAGTATAAAGAATGGCTTAAGGAAGAAAGAGAGCGAAGATATGGGAAGACCTAATATATTATTTGTTATGACAGATGAGCAGAAATGGGATACTTTTGGCTTCAATAATCCGGCAGTGCATACGCCTCATTTAGATGAGCTGATGAAAGACAGTATTTTCTTTCAGAACGCATATTGCTCGAATCCATCCTGTATCCCTTCCAGAGCGGCGATTATGACAGGCAAATATCCGACGGTATGTCAGTGCCCGACCTATATCACCAGGCTTCCCGAAGGGGAAAAAACATTTATGACACTTCTGCAGGAAGCAGGGTACCATACGTCCGTGGTCGGAAAACAGCATTTTGCGCATTCCAAAATCAGACATGGCTATGATTATGAAAAAATAATAGACGGACATTCTCCCAAAGGAAACCCGGAAGAGATCGCTCCATATCTGGAATATTTGAAGGAGCACCAGGTGGAGCCAAAGACATGCAATGATCATTCCCTGATTATCGGAGGGAAATGGCTGGAGGATGAGCAGTACCATATTGATTCCTATGTGGGGCAGGAAGGAAAGAAAGTAGCTGGCATATTGCAGATCAGACCGCTTCAGGGAAGCCCTGGTTTTTTACGCTCTCATTTCCGGGACCGCATCAGCCATATGACGGAGAGGGGACTTCCTATGCGGACGGGTATCAACTGGAAGATATGAAGCTGCCGGAATCGGAGGAGGGGGACCTTGAGCAGAAGCCGCCGCATTATAAAAAGCTGAACCCGGCTGCCTATATTGGCCGGTATCCGGAAGAAGTGTTCAGGAAAACAAAACGTTCTTACTATGCGAACATGTCCCTGATCGACGATCAAGTAGGGCAGGCCATCCAGCTGCTCAGGCAGGAGGGCCTGTATGATCAGACCATGATTATTTACAGCACAGACCATGGGGATTTCATGGGGGACTTTGGCATGGTATCAAAGGCCCAATACCTGAGCGAAGGCCTGATGCATATCCCGCTGTTTGTGAAGCCGCCGGTTCCCGGGTTTAAGGGACGCGTCGTGGATGACTATGTGACCAATATTGATATTGCGTCTACCTGTCTGACTGTGGCCGGTGCGCCGGATAAAATCACGGCTGACATGGAAAACCATCCGTACAGCGACTATTGGACAAAAGAGCAGGTTGAGGCAAGACCCTATATTTATATGGAAGCGCATGATATGAAGGGGGTAATCGAGGATGGCATTAAGGTGGTATATTATGTGAACCGGCCTTATGGAGAACTGTATGATTTGAACCAGGACCCTATGGAACGCACCAATCTTTGGGCTGCGGAGGCTTTTGCGGCTTATAAGACGAAGGCATTGGGGAGAATCATTGATGAGATGTTCCGATTTTCACCGAAGTCATGGATGCGTTGGAATGTAAACGCTCCCAAGATATAAGAAAGGCATGGGTATGACAGAACAGGGAAAGAGAAGTTTTGATCTTGGCTGGAGGTTTACGCTGTCGGATGACTTGGATTACAGCAGGCCAGATTTTGATGATTCGTCCTGGAGGGCTTTGGATGTTCCACATGACTGGAGTATCGAGGGCAGTTATTGCCGGGAGAACCCTTCGGGAAAACGGGGGGGATTTCTTCCGACAGGGATCGGATGGTATCGGAAAACATGGGAGATTTCGCATGTAAACAGAACTTTTTTTGTATTTGATGGAATCTATCGCAACAGCAGGGTCTGGATCAATGGCATAGAGGTGTTTCACTGTCCTTATGGCTTTCAGTCGTTTCGTTTTGAAGCGACAGACTATTTGTCCGCCGGCATAAACAGCATTGCTGTCAGAGTTGATGACAGTAACGCCCCGTCCAGCAGATGGTACAATGGATGCGGTATTTACCGCCACACATGGATCATAGAAAAGGGCGAGGCCTATCTTTTGCCTGACAGCTTCATACATGTGATATCCGCTGACTTGGAAGAGGCTGTCTTGTCAGTGGCTTATGATGTGACTGGAGGATCGTCAGTGACAGCCAGCCTGCAAGACCAGGCTGGCGTCGTCGTTTCGGAGGTATCGGGACCTGCCTGCAAAAACCAGGAAAGCCTCCGTGTGCGCGCTCCCCATCTGTGGAGTACGGATACCCCATATTTATATAAAATGCGGATTATCCTGCGTGATGAACAGGGGGGGACGCTGGATAAGCAGGAATGGCCGGTCGGGATACGTACCCTTGACTTCCGGTCGGACAGCGGACTGTTTCTGAATGGCAGCCATATAAAGCTTCAGGGAATCTGCATGCATCATGACGCGGGAGGCCTTGGCGCCGCGGTGCCGGAACGGATTCTCAAAAAACGCCTGCTGCAATTAAAGGCAGGTGGGGTGAACACGATTCGTACCGGGCATACTCCGTTTGCGCCGGAGTTTTATGATTTTTGTGATGAGCTGGGCCTGATGGTCATGGATGAGATGTTTGACGGCTGGCATAAAAAAGCTCCGTATGATTATGGGGCGCTCTGCTTTCATGACAGAGGGAAAAAAGATCTTGCTTCTTTTCTTTTACGGGATCGGAATCATGCCTGCGTCATCATGTGGGGAATTGGCAACGAAACGGGCGATACGGATCTCTATGGCCTGACGGACCTATGCCATGAGCTTGATCCGACAAGGCCGGTGTCCGGCGGGCAGCTCTTATTTGGCGTGGATGTGATAGGGCTGAATGGCCCGTCAGAAACTCCCGAATATCTGGAAACCCTGCTGATGCAAACACAGGACCGTCCGGTATTGCTGTCAGAATACCCTCATTGCTACAGCACCAGAGGCTTTTACCGGACAAAGACCTGGTGGAGGGACTATGGCAGGGCCCGTTTTGACATTCCGGATTATACGGAGACGGAACTGTTCAGCGACTTTGAGCCGAGGTTCAGCAATATTATCTGCTATAATTCTTCTTATGACAATGCAACCTGCCGCATATCCGCCAAACAGGCATGGGCCAGGGCGCGGGAGTTTGAGCAGGTAATCGGTATGTTTATGTGGACGGGTTACGATTATCTGGGAGAATCCTTCGGCTGGCCCTATCGCTCCAACAACAGCGGCATCATAGACCTGGCGGGCTTTGAAAAGGATATCTACTACTTCTATCAGAGCCAATGGACGACAAAACCCATGGTACATCTGCTTCCCGGCTGGAATCTGGATCTGGCGGAGGGGACGCTGGTCCCGGTCGTCGTATATTCCAATTGCGATGAGGTGGAGCTGCTGCTGAATGGGCGCGCGCTCGGCCGGCGCAGGCGGTATGGGGCGATGGAACTGTGCTGGCATGTTCCCTACCATCCGGGGAAGCTGGAAGCAGTCGCGTATTGTGACAGCGGGGTTACGGTCAGGGACAGCAGAATAACGCACGGCAGTCCGGCGCGTCTGGAAGTCCTGAGCGAGGACTGTCTAAAGCTGGACGGAAGGGATGTGGTTGACCTTGTTGTCAAGGCCAGAGACCAGGAAGGGCATTTCTGTGCAAATGCGGACTGCAGGGTGTTCGTTCATGCAGAAGGAAGCGCCAAGATCAGAGGTCTGGAAAATGGGGATCCATTCGACCTTCAGAGCCATCAGGAAAAAAACCGGAAATTATTTTATGGGATGGAAAAGCTGTATCTGGCGTCCGACGGCGGTCAGGTTCCGCCGGTTCTGACCGCGTGCGCGGTTATGGGAGACAGTTACTTTAAAGAGTCCGCGGTCTGCGCCATCTCCGTGGTACAGGGAGTTACAGGAGGAGAATTCTTAGCGCTGCAGGTTCCGATTTACTACACCACAGACGGCGGCGAGTCTCTGGACGGGATTCCATATAAAACCCCATTTGTGATTACAGACAGCTGCGTGATACGTGCAGCGGCTTTCATCAATGGGGCCCCGGTATACTTTGAGGGCGAATTTGTAAAAGGAACAAAGGTACAGCTGGCGGAAGAGATGAAGCCGCCGCATGATGAACAGCTGCTCGGCGCCTGGGAACACGATGCGGAAAAGATGGTTTTTTTTCAGAATGGCATGGCGGATATCCTGAAAGCCGGCGTCAAAATCAGAGAAGCCTCCTGGTGGTATGAAGAGCCGGCGGATCAGTTTGAAAATGATACCGGCGATATGGATAATGGAGAAGTGCTGTTTCCTTTTGAAAACTTTATGCTGAAGCTGATGGAGGATGGTAGGCTCCGGGTCAGAAAAAAAGAGGATAAGTTAAATTCCGTACGTTACTTCAAAAAAACAGGCAGAGACTAGGAGGCGGGTCATGTTAAAAGATGATCCGACATTTTGTGAAATGAGAGGGAGGAAGCTATGAATGAGAGACCGAATGTATTAATTTATATGACAGACCAGCAGCGGGGAAATACCGTGCCCCCATACTGCAAGGCATATATGCCTAATCTGGAGCGATTTGCAAAGCAGGCGACATCGTTTGCAAAAACCTATACGGTCGCGCCGCACTGCTGCCCGTCAAGAGCATCATTTCTATCGAGCCTGTATCCGTCGCAGCATGGCGTATGGAACAACGTGAACGTCGGAAACGCCTTGTGCAGAGGTTTGTATGACGGAGTAACACTCTTTTCAGAGGACTTTCAGAACGCGGGTTACCGGACCTACTATTCCGGAAAATGGCATGTGAGCAATTACGAAGGCCCCTGCCACAGAGGCTTTGACGTCAACACAAGCCAGAATATAAAATATTCGGGTGAAGACAATAATCAACAGCCTTTTGTTGGGGAATGGGAGCAGTATAAAACCTATGAGGAGCAGACGGTGAGGGGGGAAGGCCAGATTGTGAGGAGGGGGTACCATACCTATACCCACTATGGCGCCCGCAACACACCAAAACCGGATGACGAAATTGCGAAAGCGGGCATTCAGATACTGAAAAACAGGGCCGGGGCGGATGAAGAGAACCATATCCAAAAGAACGGCGCGCCCTGGCTGCAGATTATCAGCACCAACGATCCTCATGACCCGTATATGGTCAACGATAAATACCTGAGCATGTATGATATCGATGGGATCGAGCTTCCCGGGAATTTCCATGACGCCATGGAGGATAAGCCGTCCCTATACCGCAAGACCGCGGACAGATTCAGGCAGTTGAGCGAAAGAGAGCATAAGGAAGCCATACGGCATTATCTGGCGGCATGCAGCCATCAGGACGATTTGTTTGGCCAGGTCATGGAAGCGCTGGAGGAATCCGGGGAAGCGGATCATACCATAGTCATCTATCTGTCCGACCATGGCGATTATATGGGGGACCATGGCTTGTGGTGCAAGGGCCTGCCGTGTTTTGAGGGGGCCTACCATATCCCGCTTTTGATAAGGCTTCCGAAGGGAATGAAACAGGTCTGCGGTACGGTTACAGACTTCACTTCTATCGTAGACGTGGCTCCAACCTTGTTGGATTTGTGCGGCATTCCGTACGAGCATACGGTTTCCGGCATGAGCCTGAGGGATTATCTGGAAGGCAGGGAGCCGGAAACTGTGAGGGATGCCTGCTATACTCAGTCCAATGGCAATGAATTATATGGAATCCAAAGGTCTGTATGGACAAAAAAATGGAAATATACCTACAATGGGTTTGATTATGATGAGTTCTATGATTTAGAGAACGATCCTCTGGAGCAGCATAATCTGTATGAACAATATAAGGATTCCGGGGAATTGAGGGAAATGAGCAAAAAGATGTGGGAATTTGCGCAAAAGACAGGCGATGTCTGCGTCAATCCATACATTATGGTGGGCTTATCCTCGTATGGGCCTGGTATTATATTTGAAAAATAGACGGCGGGAGGATAAAATGAGTGCAGACCTTATTGAGAGATAACTGGAAATTTATCAAGGAAGATGTGAAGGAAGCATACAGCGGGACATATGATGACTCGCAGTGGAGGACGGTTCGCGTACCTCATGATTATGCGATAGAGGGCCCGTTTCGTCCGGATAATGACCGTCAGGTCCGGGAAGTTGTGGCGGATGGGATTATGAAGCCTATTGTGCATGTGGGACGGACAGGCGGACTGCCGATTGCGGATCCGGCTTGGTACCGAAGAAGATTTTATATTTCAGGGAACACCAGACATGCATTCCTGGAGTTTGACGGCGTCATGTCGAACAGTACTGTTTATGTCAATGGAGTGAAATGCGGAGGGAGAATTTATGGTTATTCTTCCTTCTCGGTTGACATCTCCTCCGCGGTCAGGCGCGGGGAAGAGAATGTTGTGGCAGTATCCCTGCGTCCGGAGCCTTCGTCCTCCCGCTGGTATACGGGAGCGGGGATTTACCGGAATGTGAGGCTGGAGGAGAAGCAGGAGATCTATTTCCCGTATTGCCCAATCTTTGTCCGGACAGAGATAAAGCACGGCTGCGCCTATATTGACGCGGATATTAAAGTAAAGAATTCGTCACTGCCTTATGAAATCCATATCGGCCTATATGATATGGAGGGCAGGGAAGTTGCTTCTGAGATAAAAAAGAGTAAAAATCCGGATATGTATGCGGTTTTTCAGTTAAAGGAATTCCACCGGTGGCATATCCGCCGGGGATATCTGTATCGTCTGAAAGCCGCCGTCTATTCGGAAGGAATCCTGCAGGATACTTGTGAAACGACATTTGGAATCAGAAGTATAACCTTTGACAGCAATCAGGGCTTTGTGCTCAATGGGGAACGAGTCAAGCTGCAGGGGGTCTGCATGCATCACGACTTAGGCGCGCTGGGGGCTGCCTTTCACCGCGCGGCGGCTGAGCGGCAGTTGAAAAAGCTGATGGATATTGGAATCAATGCCTATCGGTGCGCACATAATCCCCCGGATCCGCAGATTCTGGATTTGTGCGATCAGTACGGGATCCTGGTGATGGACGAGGCTTTTGACGAATGGACGATCAGCAAGGTGAAAAATGGCTACAGCAAATATTTTAATGAATGCGCTTTAGCGGATCTGTCGGATATGATACACAGGGACAGAAATCATCCGTCTGTGATTATGTGGTCTGTCGGAAATGAAATCTTAGAGCAGCGGGAAGAGAACGGCTGGAAGATAGCGCGGTATCTCCATCAGATCTGTAAAAGAGAGGACCCGACCCGCCCGACAACCGCCGGTTTGAGCATGACGCTGGATGCGTTTCGGACTGGGTTGGCGGATGAGGTGGATCTTGCCGGGATTAACTATAAACCGCATCTGTATGCGCAATTGCACCGGGATTATCCCAACGCTGTTTTGTATGGAAGTGAAAACGGCTCGACCGTCAGTTCCCGGGGGTTTTTCCGGCAGCCGGCAAAAATCGAGCATCCGGTAGCGGCAAAAGAAGACTTCCGGGAGTCGTCGTACGACTTGGCCTCTCCCAATTGGGCATATCCCATTGAACGGGAATTTCTTGCGCAGGATCAATATGAGTATGTGTTCGGACAATTCGTTTGGACGGGCTTTGATTATCTGGGAGAACCGACCCCCTATCGGAATAACTGGCCGGCAAGAAGTTCTTATTTTGGGATTTTCGACTTGTCAGGCATGGAAAAAAGCCGAGCCTATCTATTCATGAGCAAATGGACGGACAGAGCATTCATCCATCTGATGCCTCATTGGAACTGGGAGGCGGGGCAGCTCATCGATGTGCACGCATATACTTCCTTTGACGAAGCAGAA
This sequence comes from Hungatella sp., assembly GCF_046966825.1. Lineage (NCBI taxonomy): Bacteria > Bacillati > Bacillota > Clostridia > Lachnospirales > Lachnospiraceae > Hungatella > Hungatella sp. The sequence continues at coordinate 18,559 of NZ_JBKVCZ010000021.1, forward strand.
TTGTTTTTGAACGGAAAAAGCCTGGGGGTCAGGCGGAAGGATCCGAAGGATGAGATCAGGAGCCACAGGCTGATATGGGAAAAAGTGCCTTATGAACCAGGAGAATTGAAAGCTGTTGCGTCAGGCGTCCCTGATGCCGTGGACATTGTGAAGACTGCGCGGGAACCATCGGCCATTGAGCTGATACCGGAACGGCTGCAGATGCGCGGAGACGGAGAGGACCTGGTTTATGTAAGATGCCGGATTGTAGACGCGGCGGGGACATTGTGCCCTTTGGCTGAAACCAGCCTGCGGTTTGCGGTGGATGGAGCCGGCGTCTATTTAGCGGCGGACAATGGGAACCCCGCTTCGGACAGAACCTTCAGCGAACCATACTGCACCAGCTTTTCCGGTCAGTGCATGGTGATTATCCAGTCAAAGCCGGACAGCGCAGGCGCCGCAAGGCTTACTGTAACGGCAGAAGGATTGGGGACAGGAACCGCAGTCATAGATGTAATGCCGCAGAAAGCCGAATCAACAGGAAAAGAGCCAAAAAGGAAGGAAATGGAATAATGGAAAATAAATACAATATCTTATTTATTACCTCAGATCAGCAGCATTATGATACCATAGGAAAGTTCAATCCCTATATCCGGACGCCGAATCTGGACAGGCTGTGTGATTGCGGAACATACTTTGACCGGGCCTATACGGTGAACCCTACCTGCACGCCTGCCAGGGCGAGCATGATTACCGGAAAGTATCCGTCGCAGCATGGGGCATGGACGCTGGGAACCAAGCTGGATGAATCATGCACAACCATAGGGGATCTGATGCATGCTCATGGCATGAAAACCGCTTTGATAGGGAAAGCCCATTTTCAGCCGTTAGCTTCTACGGATGAGTACCCCTCGCTGGAAGCATATCCGATTCTTCAGGATATGGAATTCTGGAAGAATTTCCATGAGGATTTCTATGGCTTTGATACCGTGAAGCTGACCAGAAACCATACGACGGAAGCGCATGTAGGCCAGCATTATGCGATTTGGATGGAAGAAAAGGGCTGCAAAAACTGGAGGGATTATTTCCGGGAGCCAACTGGAACCATGCCGCGTGAACAAAGGTACGTATGGGATATTCCGGAGGAATACCATTATGACGCCTGGATTGCGGAGGAAACCATAAAGCAGCTTGAAGCTTATAAGGAAAGCGGGGACCAGTTCCTTCTCTGGTCCAGCTTCTTTGATCCGCATCCGGATTATTATGTGCCCAGAGAATGGGTGGATATGTATGATCCCGAGACGCTCCCGCTGCCTTCCCTGGATGAAAATGAGATGCAGTACGCAACGGAGCTTCATAAGCTGACACAGGAAATCAATCCGGATTTTGGGAAGTACCATTCCTCGGAATATTTTATTCACGGCTGCACTTCCCATAGGAAGGCAACGGAAGAAGTGAAACGGAAAAATATGGCCGTTTATTATGCCATGGTTTCCCTGATGGATAAGTATATCGGAAAAATTCTTGACAAACTGGACGAGCTTGGCATGACGGAAAATACCATAATTGTATTTACGACGGACCACGGGCATTTCTTTGGACAGCATGGACTGTGCGCGAAGGGACCGTTTCTGTATGAAGATGCGATTAAGGTGCCTTATATTGTCAGCTGTCCGAATACGGTTTTGCAGAATCGGGTCAGTCACGCAATGCAGAGCGTGGTGGACCTCCCGGTTACCTTCCTGGATTATCTCAATATAAAAATGCCTCATGACTGGACCGGCGTGAACCAGAGAAAGGTATGGGAAGGAGAAGAAGAGAAGGCAAGAGATCACATTATCTGTGAGATGAACCATGACAGGAACACGCTGAACTTGCGCGCCTATGTTGACGAGCGGTACAAACTGGTGGTTCGTCAGGGAGATTCCTATGGAGAACTATATGATTTAGAGGAGGATCCCAAAGAAGTACATAATCTTTGGGGCGAACCGGACTGCCAGCAGCTGAAATATGAACTGCTGTTAAAGTATGTATGGGCTGAACTGGAGAAGGAAAGCCTGTTTATGCCAAGAATTGCCGGGGCATAAACGGCGTCGGTGGCAAAAAGAAGGAAGGAAGGAAGGACCAGAGAAAATATGAAACCGAACGTTGTATTAATTTACGCGGATGACCTGGGTTATGGAGATTTGTCCTGCTACGGCGCAGAGGACGTAAAAACCCCTAATATCGATATGCTGTGCAGTCAGGGCATTCGCTTTTTAAACGCATACTCCGCATCGGCGGTCTGTACGCCGGCCAGATACGGTTTATTGACGGGAGAGTATCCGTTTCGAAATCCCTGCACTCGGATTTTGCCGGGAAATGCAAGATGCATCATCGATAAAGAACAGTTGACCCTTCCAAAGATTTTCAAAGAGTCCGGCTACCGGACAGGAATTGTTGGCAAATGGCATCTGGGCTTAGGCGATGGCGAAATCGACTGGAATGGAGAGATTACAGTCACCCCCAATGATATTGGCTTTGACGAGTCCTTTATTTTTCCCGGGACCAATGATCGGGTTCCCTGTGTATGCGTACATAACAGAAGGGTGAAAAACCTGGAACAGGCAGACCCGATTCAGGTTGCATATCAAAAGGAATGTCCTTTTCCCGATATTGAAACGTATGAAACCAGTTTTAAGCAATTATCCATGCGCTCCTCCCATGGACACAATCAGAGCGTAATCAACGGGATTGGCCGTCTGGGATATATGAAGGGAGGGACTGCGGCTGTCTGGAAGGATGAGGACCTGGCAGAGGAATTATTAGGGCAATCGAAAAAATTTATATCGGAATCCGGGGACCAGCCATTCTTCTTGTATTATGCGCTGCACCAGCCGCATGTCCCAAGAGTCCCAAGCAGCCGGTTTGCAGGGAGCACAAAGCTGGGGCCAAGGGGAGACGTCATAGCAGAGCTTGACTGGTGTGTCGGAGAAGTAGTTCAATTTCTGGAGGAAAAGCAGCTGATCGACCAAACCATAATCATGATTTCCAGTGATAATGGCCCGGTACTGATGATGGATACGAGGACGGGCGGTGAGCAACGAGCGCATCATCCGGCGGGACCGCTTCGAGGCGGAAAATACAGCAAGTTTGATGGAGGGGCCAGAATCCCGTTCTTGTGTACTGGAAGGGGAAAATCGCTCCCGCCGTATCAAAAGCGTTGATCAGCCAGTGTGATTTGCCGGCGTCTTTTGCCTCCCTGCTGCATGTTGACATTCCATCCGGGGAATTAAAAGACAGCCAGGACATTTCCCGGGCTTTATTGGGACTCTCTGATAAGGGAAGGACAGAATTGATATATGAAAGCGCGTCAAAATCAAGAGTTCTCCGGTCCGGGAAGTGGGAATACCTAGAACCCAGTGAAGGCACGATGGTTTCACCGCGGACAGGGATAGAATTGGGGAACAGCCTTGACAGGCAATTATATAATCTGGAATATGACCCGGGACAAAAAGAAAATGTCGCGGACAGGTATCCGGAGATTGCAGAAGAGCTGGCAGAGAGGCTGTCCGCGGTGCTGCAGAGCAATCAGACCAGGCTGATATAAGGGATTCAGGGAATTGTTTGCAGACAACTCACGGATATTGGGGGATATTAAATGAAAAATAAGAGAGTTTTAAAAAAATATTTAGCAGCAATATTAAGCGGGCTGGTACTGATAACAATACCATCTGGCTGCGCCTTTGCATCAGCCGCATCACAAACCGGGAATCCTGTCACCGGGAGGAACGCGGAATCCTCGCCAATGCTTACATATACGAAAGACGATCCGGCGGCGCGGGAAAGTAATTTTTATAACCCGGAGTATGGGGAATGCAGTAAAATACTGTGTGATGAAGATACCGAAAATGATTCAAAGAGGCTGCAGGACATGATTGATGAGGTGGCTGAATCCGGCGGCGGGAAGGTTACAATCCAAAGCGGAGTATACTATTTATTAAATGTGCAGATGAAATCAAATGTGCATATTTTAATTCAAGATGGTACGGTATTGAATCTGTGTAAAGAATCTCCTGCCGGTGCAACAAGAAATTCGACGATTATGTTTACCATGGGCGGCTGCGGTAAAAGAGAAGAATCCGAGTGTGTGAAAAATGCGAGCATAGAGGCTTTGGGCGAGAACATAAAAGTGGATCTGACTACGAATCCCGCTGATTCGAAGCGATTTCTTCAGATTGGCAATGCGCAGAACTTCATAGTCTGCGGGTTGGATATTTACGATAATTTGTGCAAGTTTTCATGCATAACCTTTGGAGTGGAGCTGACTGACAGCGGCAATGCCGCCGCATGCGGCGGCATAATAAAAGACATAAACTGCTATAACTGTGCCTATGGATACGGCGCTATTCAGGTTCAGGCAGGCATCAATATTTTGTTTAAAGATATCTATGCGTTGGGCGGCGTTACGCTCAGGCTTGAAAGCGGGATACCCGGAACCAGGGCAGAGGATACCAAACCTGCAAAAACTGATAAAATTGTTGCCAGAAATATCATTTCGGAAGAGGGAAATGCTGCTTTGATGGTGTCGCCGCACACTGCGGATCAAGGTACATTTGACGCCAGATATATAAAATCCATTGGCAGTGGTTTTGCGGCAAGAATAGAGAAAGGATTTGGAAAACATGAAGGAACTTTCAGCAGTGATTCTGTCCTGAAGGATGTCTATGCTGTCTATGGAGAAAGGGCGCAGCTTAAAGCAAAGCACTTTAAATACCTGCCTGCGGAACTGGCTGACAAAGTGACTGAAGTTGATTCCGGGAACCCGGAGGTCGAGAATACCTATATCGGGCCATCCATATCGGCAGTAGGGCTGATTGCAAATTATGATATAAATTTTGACATATCAGAAGTGAAGCAGGCGGAAGGGTTCGACTATCAGGTGAATGGAGGAAAATTAGTTACGCTCGAAGACGCAAGACCTGAAAACTAATTTCATCTTCCGGGATTATACAGTTTATACAGAATTTTTATCAAAATTTGTGCACTGTGCATCTGGAATTGTATCAACATATCAGTTATCATATAACTAAAGAAAAACCATATCTGCGTCTATGGGGAGTGGGGATGAATATGACCTTAGTTGATAAAACACAAAATGAAATTAAAGACATGATTTTAAATAAGGAATATAATGAAGCTGGATATCTGCCCAGCGAGGGTGAGCTGTGTTCCATGCTGTCGGTTTCCCGCGCCACCGTGCGGGAGGCGGTACGCTCCATGGAGGTGCGGGGATTTGTAAAACGGATACACGGAAAAGGGATACTTGTAGTGGATTCCGGCATTAAGGTGGTGACACAGAGCATAACGGATATGTTTGATAAAACGGATATTGATTTATATGAAATTTTAGAAGTGCGCCGCGTGATTGAAATTCCGGCCGCGTCGTTTGCGGCCGAACGGGCGTGCCCGGAGATGCTGGATAAGATTGAAAACTGCATTATCAGGATGGAGCGTACCCAGCCCCATGAGGAATCCTATATCGTTGCGGATCTGGAATTTCATTTGAACCTTGTGGCAGCCAGTGGAAATAAAACGTTGTGGTGTATTACAAGTGCCTATACGCCGTTATTGCAGAAATTGATTTATGCTTCTGTTGATTTGGAAACGAATATAGAAAAAAAACATCATTATCACCGGAATATTTATGATGCGCTGGTTTCACGTGAGCCAGAAAAAGCGGCGGAAAAGATGAGAGAACACCTTTTGGCAACAGAACACAACAGCGGTATTTTTAGGCAGTCTTAGATTGCCTTTCTTCTAACTTATATGATATCATATAAGTTGTGTGTATCAAAAAAACAAGGAGGAACTATTTATGATTCAACATGCATGGAAACATCTGATCGATGGAGACTTAGTGGAAGGAAAGGGGGAGCTGACAGAGGTTTATAATCCTGCCACAGGAGAAGTGATTGCCCGTTTCAACGCGGTAACCGGTGAACAGGCGCTTCAGGCAGCAGCCGCGGCGAAGCAGGCTTTTAAAATATGGTCGGCAATGACCATCAGCCAACGAGAGGCCCTGATCTTGAAGTTCGCAGAGGTTTTAGAGGAATACCGGGAAGAGATTATCGATATTCTGATAGCTGAGACTGGCAAGCCATACGGTGGGGCTGTCTATGATTTCCAGATGCTGCCGGACTGCCTTCGGTATTTTGCCCAGGAGGTAAAGCGCCTTGAGGGAAGCATCATCCCCGATTACGACGGAAACCATCTCAGTATGATTATCAGAAAGCCGGTAGGGGTTGTGGTTGGATATCTGGCGTGGAATTTCCCTATTTTAAATCTCGGATATAAGATGGGCCCTTCGCTGGCTTCCGGCTGCGCCTGTGTGTTAAAGCCGGCCTCCTCCACGCCCCTGGCATCGATGTATATAGGCGAGCTTTCTTTAAAGGCAGGCTTTCCGGCCGGCGTGGTGAATATCATCGCGGGAGCCGGTTCCGATGTCTGCAAAGCTTTAAATGAAAGCGATATCCCGGACCTTATTACGCTGATCGGTTCCAGCGAGACAGGCCGCGCGGTTATAGGCCAAAGCGCTACTTCGATTAAGCATTACTCTCTGGAATTGGGCGGCAATGCGCCTGCGATCGTTATGAAGGATGCGGATGTGGAGGATGCGGCATGGCAGGTTGCCGATTTGAAATTCGGTAATGCGGGGCAGGTCTGCGTATGCGCGAACCGCGTGTTTGTACATAAAGACGTAAAGGAGCGGTTTATCAAGGGCGTGCTGGATTATGCCGGAAGGATTACCCTGGGAAGCGGAAAAACACCGGCGGACGTGCTGATGGGGCCGGTGGTATCCGGGCGGGCGCAGCAGCATATGCAGGATTTAGTCGATGACGCGGTGGAAAAGGGGGCGTCCGTACTTTACGGCGGAAAAAAGGGAGAGGGAGCCGGATACTTCTTCATGCCGACCATATTGGATGGAGTTACCCCGCAGATGCGCGTTTATCAGGAGGAAATCTTTGGTCCGATCATGCCCATACTCACCTTTGATGATGAGACGGACGTGGTCGCTTTAGCGAATGATACCTGTTATGGGCTGTCGGCTTATCTCTTTACCAATGATTTAAAGACCGCGCTTAATCTGTCAAGAAAAATTGATTCTGGCAATGTCTGTGTCAATGAACCGTTTTATAACTACAACCTTCCTCATGGCGGCTGTAAGGAGAGCGGCATTGGGAAGGACTGCTCCACCTTCAGCTTAGAAGAATATTTTTACGTGCAAAGGATAACGATGCAATTATGAAAATAAAAGAATGTAAAACTTATATTGTTTCTCAAAAATTAGGAGATAAGAGTTTCTGCTATTCCCAGGCATGGTACAATACCAGGACGATTCTTCTGCTGGAAGTAATCACAGAAGACGGAATCAGCGGATTCGGAGAGGCTTTCGGCAATGCGTTTATCAATAAATCCGTGATTGACGCGGTTTATGCGCCCAGAATAAAAGGGAGGCATATTTTTGACAGCGAGTGCATCTGGGATGATTTATATAATGCCATACGGGATAATGGGCAAAAAGGCTCGTGTATTGAGGCGCTGAGCGCCGTGGACAATGCGTTGTGGGATTTAAAAGGAAAGTACGCCCACCTCCCGGTATATCAGCTGATGGGGGGAGCCAGGAGAGAAAAGATAATCCCTTATGCGACCGGTTTATACCACAGCAACAGCGAAACATTGGAAAAGGATTTAGTCTCTGAAGCGGTTTCCTATGCCGAGGCGGGATTTCGCGGCATTAAAATGAAGGTGGGCTTTGGGGTGGAGAATGATATCCATATGGTTCGTGAGGTGCGCAGGGCCATCGGAGATGAGATTATGCTGATGGTTGATACAAATCATGCGTACAATGCCATGACAGCTGTCCGGCTTGCCCGCGGAATTGAACCGTATGATATCACATGGCTGGAGGAACCGGTTCCCCCGGAAGATCTGGAGGGGTACAGACAGGTAAAGGCGGCCACTTCCATACCGATAGCCGGCGGTGAGGCGGAGTTTACTCCTTACGGCTTTAAGAACTTCATTGATGCCAGGGCGGCGGATATCCTGCAGCCGGACTGCAGCATCACCGGGGGCCTTACGGCTTTCCGGAGAATCATGACATTGGCGAAACTGCAAAATATCCAGTGCTATCCCCATGTTTGGGGGAGCGGGGTCGCGGTTGCGGTTGGCTTAAACGCCGCGTTCGCCATGCCGGATTTCCCTGAGTCATTGAACCCGGCTCCAGTGTATTTTGAATTAGATAGAACGGAAAATATATTCAGGGAAGAGATTAATAACAACCAATTAAAAATAGTCAACGGCTATATCGAATGTCCTCAGTTTGAAGGGCTGGGAATCGATATTAACCGGGAACTGATTGCAAGATACCAGATTGCGTAGAGGATAGTGAGGAGCAGTATGTATGATTTAGTGACAGTTGGAGAGACAATGGCGGCATTTGTTCCGGAACGCTCCGGGGCGCTGCGTTATGTAGCGGATTATAATATGCGCATTGCCGGAGCCGAAAGCAATTTGGCGATTGGCATGGCGAAGCTGGGAGTGCAGGTGGGCTGGATTTCACGGTTGGGAGACGATGAATTCGGTCATTTCATCCGCAACAGTATTCGCGGCGAGGGGGTTGACACCAGTGGCGTGCTCTTTGACCAGGATCACAGCACTGGCATCATGTTCAAAGAATCAGGGGCGGGGGAGACGAAGGTTTACTATTATCGCCGTCATTCGGCGGCAAGCTTTTTATGCCCCCAGGATATCAGCGCAGAGATGCTGTCAGATACGAAGATTCTGCATCTGACAGGCATTACTCCCGTGCTTTCCGACTCCTGCCGCGAGATGGTTTTGCATACATTGGCGTTGGCGCGGGAGCGCCATCTGAGCGTCAGCTTTGATCCCAATATCCGAAGGAAATTATGGGGGGAAACAGACTATACGCCATTGCTCAGAGAGATTGCCATGTCCGCTCAGATCGTGATGCTTGGCCTGGATGAGGCGGAGACGCTGTTTGGGACGCGGGAACAGAAAAGCATTGCTGATTATTTGTTAAAAGAAGGAAAGGCGGAGTATGTGGCAGTAAAGGATGGGGGAAATGGTTCTTATGTGGCGGACGGCGCCCATCGGGACTTTATCCCGCCTTATCCCTGCAGATGCATAGAACCAATCGGCGCGGGAGACGCGTTTAATGCCGGTTTCCTGACGGGGATATTGAAGGGAAACGATGTGATCACCTGCGGCCGTATGGGAAATATCGCTGGCGCGCTGGCCACGGAAAGCCCGGGGGATATAGAAGGATACCCCAGCCTGGCGCAGATGAACAGGATCCTTGCCGGAAACGCAGATATATACCGATAAAGGGGGAGACAGGTATGGACATGAAAATGATTGTAAAGAAACAGCCAATACTGGCAATCATGAGGAACGTGCCGTTGGAAAAGACGGCGGATTATGCGCAGGCGGTAATGGAAGGCGGCGTTAGCTTGTTTGAGGTGGCGCTTAATTCCAAGCATGGACTGGAGCAAATCCGTATGCTGCGCAAGCGTTTTGGCGACGAGATTATGCTGGGGGCCGGAACGGCGATTACCGTGGAAAAGGCAAAGGCAGCGATAGACGCCGGCGCCAGGTTCCTGCTCACGCCGGGAACTCCGGTTGAGGTGCTGGAGTACTGCCAGAAAAATCGGATCGATCTGATTCCCGGGGTTTTAACCCCTACGGACATAGCCGTAAGCCTGCAATATGGCTATAGCATGCTGAAGCTGTTCCCTGCCGCGTCGATGCCTCGTGATTATATCAAAAGCCTGAAAGGCCCGTTTGATCAGACGGAATATATGGCAATCGGCGGAGTTAATACGGAAAATATCAGAAGCTTTTTTGACGCGGGCTTTAACAGCGTGGGGCTTGGGAGCAACCTTCTCCCCTCGAAAGCGGTTGAGGAGGAGGACTGGGAGACGGCGGCGGCTTTTGTTGCTGATTTATTGAAAAAAATAAAATGAGCGTACAGCAGGGAAGGAGAACCTGTATGATTAATAAAGCGGGCAGGATGCAGAATATGGCAGTTGGCGGCAAGCTGGCAAGAAAAAAAAAGAAGGAAAGAAAATCTGATCGGGTATTCGTTTGTTTCTTTTTCTATCATTGGCTTTATGGCATTTATGGCATTTCCAATGCTGTATTCTTTATATATCAGTTTTATGGACTGGAATATGTTTGTGCCTGAAAAATCACAGTTTATTGGCTGGAAAAATTATCTGAATGTATTCCAGAATGAGTATTTTGTTCGTGGCTTTTGGAATAATGTTATCCTTGCGGTAATGGCGGTGCCGGGATTATTGTTCTTATCACTGCTGGTAGCAACCTTGCTGAATCAAAAGATTTATGCGCAGGGAGCGCTTCGCGTTGTATATTTTTTGCCTTATATTGCAATCACCACAGCCGCGGCACTGGTTTTTTCAGCGCTGTTTCATCCGGAATTTGGACCGATCAACGGGATTCTGAAAGCAATTGGAATAGAAAATACGCCGGGGTGGGCGACCAGCACCCAATGGGCATTGCCTACGATAGCCATCTTTACGATTTGGAAAAATGTGGGGTATTGCATTATTATTTATCTGGCGGCCCTGCAAGGGGTTTCTCAAAGCTATTACGAAGCAGCTTCCATTGATGGCGCCAGCAAGTTTCAGCAATTTTTCAGAATTACGATACCGCTTGTGTCGCCAACGACTTTTTTCCTATTAATTACCAATATCATCCATTCATTCAAAATGTTTGAGGAAGTACAGATATTAACGGCGGGCGGGCCGGGAACGTCGTCTTATACGATGGTGTTTCATATATACCAGTCGGCATTCCAGGAGTTTAAGATGGGGTTTGCGGCAGCGGAGGCATGGGTATATTTCGGTGTTGTGCTTGTGGTTACGGCCTTCCAATTTTGGGGAGAGAAGAAATGGGTTAAATATTAGGAGGGTGGCGATATGAGAAAAAAGAAAGCAAGTAAGATTATGCTGACAGCCATATTGGCAATTTTTGGAATTGTGATGATGTTTCCGATTGCCTGGATGTTATCGGCCTCGTTTAAATATGAGGCGGAAGTCTTTAAAATGCCTATTGAGTGGATTCCAGCCAACATCAATAAAGGGAATTACGCATTGGTGTTTACGGAATATCCATTTTTACAATGGTATTTAAACACACTTTATGTGACGGCGCTCATTGTGTTTTTTGTCTTGTTTTTCAGCTCTTTTGCGGGTTACGCATTTGCAAAATTACCGTTTGCCGGAAAGAATATTATTTTTGCGGTATTTATTGCCACACTGATGATTCCCAATCAAATCAGAATTATTCCTCAATTTCTGATTTTTAAAAAATTGGGATTGATTAACAATTTGCTGTCAGTAGCCCTTCCGTGGTCGTTTAATGCATTTGCGATTTTCTTGATGAAACAGTTTTTCACCAGTATGCCGGACGAACTGATCGAGGCTGCCCGCATAGACGGAGCCGGTGAATACGGGATTTTCTTCCGCATCATCATGCCGTTGGCAAAATCACAATTGGTTGCGCTCTTTATTTTGGCATTTACATGGGGCTGGAACGAATACATGGGGCCATTGATTTATATACAAGACCCGATGAAGCAGATGCTGAGCGTTGGAATCGCAAGCTTTAAGGGTCAGTATTCCGCCAATTTTTCCGTGCAGATGGCAGGCGCGACATTAGCGCTAATTCCGATTGTTTTCGCATATCTGATTGCACAGAAACATTTTATCCAGGGCATCGCCCTTTCCGGCGTGAAGGGTTAAAAAAAATAAAAATGAAAGGGGAGTAATTTCATGAAAAAGACATTAAGTGTACTGCTGGCATCGGTCATGGCTGCGGCTGCATTGGCAGGCTGCGGAGGAGGAGGGGCGCAGCCGTCGCCTGCTTCGGAAAATGGAGGAAAGACGCAGGCTGCATCGGAGGCAGATCAGAGCGGAGCAGCAAAAGGTGCTTCGGCGGAGAAAAGAAAAGTAGTCATCTATTTAAACGGCATGGATGAAGAGCAGAAAATGAAGAGCGCTATGGATGAAATCAAGGCTCTGGATAAGTATCAGGATATTGAGTTTGATTTCCGTGGCAGAGATGCGGACTTTAACACGAAGGTTCCCGTGGAAATTGCAGGCGGCAATCCCGTTGATTTGATTATTGTGGCAAACCCGATCCTGCAGCAGCAATATGTGGACTCCGGGATGATTCAGCCCCTGGACGATATCATTCAGGCAGCGGGTGTGGATTACGAAAAAGAATTTGGTCCCTATGTGGAGAATGCGATGAACAACGGCCAGATTTTCACGGTTCCTCACAATATTACCCGGTGGGTCATTACTTACAACAAGGCTGTTTTTGATGCAGCGGGCGAGCCATATCCGGATCCGGAGATTCCGATGACCTGGGATGAATATGCCGAGGTTGCAAAGCGAATTACACAAGGGGAAGGCGCGGATAAAATATATGGCGCGTTTTATCTTCCTTGGGGAACATTCTCTTATGGCGATGCAATTATGGAACTGGGCGGAGGCGAGCATTTTTATAATGAAGAGGGATTATCCAATATTGACAATCCCGCATTTGCGAGGTCTATGGAGAGATTACATAAGATGATGCATGAGGATGGCTCTACTCCAACACATGCAAATGCAAAAACTTCTAAAACCTCACCAACAGATTTCCTAAATGGAAGATATGGCATGGCAATTGGAGGCGGCTGGAATTTAAGCTGGGTTATGGACAGAGAGGCCAATCCGCGTGATTGGAAAGTTGGCGTTGCGCCTATGCCGGTTGACGCGGGAACAACGACAAAGACATGGGGGATCGTAAATGGATTCGGCATTCCAATTTCCGCGCCCGAACCGGAGCTGTCTTTTGAAATTGCTATGGATTTAGTTAAACTTTCCGCAAAATATGCTGATACGACAGAATCAGCTTCACGTACGGTGCCACAGGATCTTTTGTTTGTGGAAGCCGCCAAAGCTTTAGAGGATGATGGCATCACTTTGGAAAGCTTATTGGATGTGTTTACGAATGAAAAGACAGTTTTCGTAGGCGAAAAGATAATGGGACCGAACAATGTGGCATATGAGAAGGTTTATATGGAAGAGGTTGAAAAATATCTGGTAGATGAACAGGATTTGAAAACTACAATCGAAAATATAAAAAAGCGTGGTGACAAAGCTATTTCAGGGGATTAAAAAAGGGGAACTTATATGAAGGAGAATGTCTTATTTATTTTTACGGATCAATGGAAAGCTGACTGTCTTGGATTTCGTGGGCATGAAATTGTAAAAACGCCGAATCTGGACCGTCTTTCTCAGATATCAACTTTTTATAAGAACAGCTATTCCGTCTGCCCGCTTTGTACGCCGGCCCGCGGAAGTATCATGACAGGCTTGTATCCGCATCAGAGCGGCATCATTGATAACTGTGATGTGGGCGGTTCCAGGCAGGAGTATCTGCCCAATTCGGCAGTCACCTGGCTGGACGCGATGAGAGACAGCGGAAGAAAAACAGGATATTTCGGTAAATGGCATCTGGGATTGGACTGGCAGTCCACTGATAAGGAAGTCGAGTTTGACCTCTGCCGGGTTGAGGGCGACCGTGAGCGGCATAAAACCAGAATCCCCGAACCCCCGGTTACGGAAAGAGGGCAGCTGAAAGGTCTTGAAGATATAAAAAAAGCAAAAAAGTCAGAGGATATGTATCCGCCGTTTTATGGGAAACTGGATTCCATAGAAAAGCGGTTCGAATATCGGGTGACACAAAAAACCCTTGATTTCCTGGAAAGAAACCAGGGGAAACCCTGGTGCCTGACAGCGTCCCTTGTGGGCCCGCATTTTCCAAACTGTAATCCGGAACCTTTTTACAGTATGTATGATGATGTGGACATCCCGCTTCCCGAGAATATGGGAGACAGGTTTGAGAATAAGCCATGGTTTCAGAACCGGACATGGTGGCCGACCGTTGCGGCAAACCACTTTGATAAAAAAGAATGGCAGAAGACGATCCGGGCGTATTATGGTTCTATTACCATGATGGACCACTTTATTGGGCAGATATTAGATAAGGCAAAGGAGTGCTCCGGAGGGCGGAAAACAAGAGTGATCTTCACGGCTGACCATGGTGAGATGGCGGGCGCGCACGGCCGGTTTGATAAGGGCGCGTATTTCTATGAAGAAGTGATAAAAACTCCGCTTCTGATGTGTGAGGATTTAAACGGTTCGCAGCCGGCGGCTGAGTCCGGGCTGTTTTGCAATACATTGGATATCGCGCAGACGTTTTTCCGTATTGCGGGAAGCGGCTGCGAGAATGGACAGGATTTGCGGACCCTTGCGGAGGCAGGCAGATCCCAGGAGGTTTACAGCAATTACTATAAGTATAATGGGCATAGCTTTGAGATCCGTACAATCCGTACGGAGCGGTACAAATACAGCTTTGTGCCCCAGGATATTGATGAGCTGTATGATTTGGAAAATGATCCATACGAAATGAACAATCTTTCTGATGATTGTTATCATCAGGAGATAAAAAACAGGCTGAAACAGAAGGTATTGGCACACATGAAAGAGACGGGGGACTATTTGACGGATCAGCTGGAGGACTTGCCGCCGGCAGGAAAGATTGGAGCGCCTGCATATCCGGAGCTGAGGCTGCAATATTAGTACAAGCGGATTTTAAGTATTGGGCATGTTAATATCATCATGAATCGTGTGCTGCCAGTCTGGCAGTTCCAAAACAGCGTCAGGGCCATGAAGGAAATTCCCGGCTTTGACGTCATTTTGGATTGGGGAGAGGGATGGATATGAAAAAAAACAGCTGGTATATGACATTAATGGGATACTATATTATGATATTGATTGTTCCTTTTTCAGTTATCATGATTTTGTGTTTTTTGGGGACTTATCTGGTTAAATCCGAAATCATAACCGCCAATCAGATTATTGTCAGGCAGTTCCAATCGGAGGTTGACAGTAAATTAAAAGAATTCCAACGTTGTAATGTCTATGTTCAGCAGGAGGAAAAGCTGGTTGACATAGATTTTTCGGAAGGAAGGATGGACGCCAAACAGATCTTTGACATCGTTCAGGTAAATGAGCAGTTATCTAAGGTGATTTTGGCAGACAGCCTGATACAGGATTATATGATTTATCTTCCGGACCAGCTTATGATACACTCCGGGGGCTATTACTATTTGGACAGGTTCTATAGCTTCTGGGATGAGCAGCTTCTGGCGGAAATTCCTGATTACCGGAGAATTCTGAAGCAGAATTATAATTCTCGTATTTTCACCACATATGACGAGAGCGGGATAAAGAATATCTATTATTTTGATACGATGAAAGGCAGTTTTTTTAAGAATAAAGGATACCAGTTTATCCTGAAGCTGGATACTATGGAATGGGACCGCATGGTGGGGCAGGTAATTGACAACAGCGATTTTTCTTATATTTCTATTGTTGACCGGGAGACGGGGACTCCTTTGTATGTCAGCGACAAGGCTTTTTATGAGACTCTGAAGGAGCAGGAAGTTCCTTGTCATAATAAATATTTTTCAGTCGATAGTCATAATGATTATTATTGTTATACGGATTTTTCGGAGATAACAGGGCTGCAATATATTTTAGTTATGGATTCCGCACACATTTCAAAACCTACCAATTGGATAAATCTTTTGATCCTTGTGTTCGTGGCTCTGCTGATTATCTCGACCATTCTGGTATTTAGGATGCTGCGCATGAGAGAGTATAATTCTATTGCAACCACGATGGCCTTACTCGGTGAGGAACAGCTGCAGGTGAATCAGCCGAATATCTTTGGCGCGGTGCAGGAAATTGTCACCAAGCTGCTGAGGGACAGGGAGAGCCTGCAAAATTCGCTGGAAAGCAGTGAGGCCTATCTGCAGCAGTATTTTCTGGTGCGTTTGTTAACCCAGAATATTGAAGATAAGGACGCATATACGAATCTTTTAGAAGATTATCATGTCACCTTCCCTTTCCCAAACAGCAGAATTATGCTGTTTAATCAGATGATACCCAGCGAAGCGGCTCACAGGGCGGAACAGTATGAGACGATGCGCGCCCGTATAAAACAATATATGGAGACGGTTTATAAGGATCACATGGTGATATATCCTTTTGTTTATAAAGGGATGCTGATACTTGTGCTGAATCACGACACATTTTCTATAGAGGATGATCAGATGATTGATCATCTGTATGCATTTAATAAGATGCTGCAAAAAGAAAGTATGATTTGTACCCTGAGCAAACAGAAGGAAAGTTATTTTCAACTGCGGATGGCATATAACGAAACTTTGGAGGCGATGGAGCAGTGTCTGCTGGAAAACGTCAATTTTAAAGAATATCATGAATATCACGGGAGTCAGAATAAAAAATACAGTAAATATTATCAGTATGAAGAAAATTTCAGGAATGCGCTCAGCGAGAATAATTATAAAAATGCGGAAGTGATTTTAAACAACCTGTTTCTCATCCTGAAAGAATCATTTTCCAATAACACACTGGAAATCAAATGCAAACTATATTGTATTCTTGACAGTATCATGCGTGAACTGGCGGAGGACGCGGAGCACAATGAGTATATAAATGATATTTATTCCAGCCTGAAGAATGAGCAGAGTATAAAAGAACTGAAGAGAGTTATTGTGAATGTGATGCGGATTTTGGCGGAATCCGATTGTGAAATTTGCGCCAATGACTTCAGCTCGGAGGTGGAAAAATATATTGAGGCTCATTTCTGTTCAGACAGCCTGTCGGTAGGAATGATAGCGGATGAATTTGGAATGGAGGTGACCACGTTATCCAAGCGTTTTAAAAAAGAGCGGGGAGTAAATATATCAAATTATATTCATCTTCTGCGTCTCAAAAAAGCAAAAGAAATGCTCGAGGATAAAAACTATACGATCAAAGTGATTGCGGAAGAATGCGGATATATCAATTCCGATGTTTTTATCCGTGTCTTTAAACGGTATGAGGGGATTACTCCCGGGAAATACAGAAGTAGCTTTTGTCCGACCATAAGCGACCGAGGGGGTGGGGTGGACAAAAAGGATGAGAAACCGGAAAAATAGCTCAGAGAAAGGAATTTTCTGGGATGCGGGAAAGGCAGTACAAGGACATGCCGGCGGAGCTGGTGAAAAAATACCGCATTGACCAGCATAAGATCGAGTGTAAAATGCCTGTAAGTGCAAAAAGAGACGACGTGGAAAAAAGAAACGATTTTCCCAATACAGGGGAGACGATAGGATATAAAATATGAATAAATCTTAATAACTCAACTTTCCCAGCACAGATTTCCAAATAAAGCCTGAATATATGTGGCTTGGGATTGCATCCAATCGTTTACTTTACTTTTTATAATCGCTGTGATTCCAATAGACAGATTGCTTAATTGCTCCACAAATAGAGCCATGAGGCTCGTCAGGGAGGTGGTTAAATCCATATCCTGTATATCTTCACAGAGCAGGTAGAATAATTCACCATAGGTTTTTTGGTCATTTTGATTCCTGCGTATCCATTCCAGTAGAATATATCTGGTGAATACAATGGTTGTATGACTCACTATCGCGTCGTAACTGCGGCTTTGGAATTCTGTTCCCAGTTTCAACAAGGATTTTGTAGCTTTAAAAAAGCATTCGATCGACCATCGATTTCCATAAATCCGTACAATTTCACTTTCGTTCAAACTACAATCGGTGCTTAACAGATACAGGCATTCACTTTTCTTGTTCCGATTACGAATGAACACGATTTTTACTGGAATTCCATCCCGGGTATGAACCAGAACAGAGCCAAAGATATTGACTGCATTTTCATGCCGCATAAACTTACGCAGCTGTGGCAGAGTATAGGATTTCCCCTGATAAAGATATCGCTGTTTTAGCTGTTTTACCATTCCAATCGCATCAAGACCAATGCCCTGGAGCTCTTTGAGCATGGGTTCAGTAGTAAACCAGGAATCCATCAGAACATAATCCGCATGAATTCCTGCGTTAAGTGCACGTTTCAACAGCAAAACAGCAGCTTGTGGCTTTGCCATCAGACTTTCATTTCGGTTTTTATAGCCATTGGTACGGCGATCGATTGAGTCAGATATCTCCTGATAACGGTTTTTCTTCTTGGCAGAAGAAAGCATGTTGAAACCAACCGGGAGAAAACTATAGCCGTCGGACCAGCCAAGCGTCAGAAGCGTGAATCCTTTTTGAAATTTATGCTCCACATGATCATAAACTCTGGCAAGAAGTTCCACTTGTTTACTGCGATTGCGCTTAATAACGGAATCATCCAAAACAAAGACGCGAATGCGCTCTGGTCTGGTTAACTGAGTAAAGGCAGATATCACTCTGGC
Organism: Hungatella sp.; assembly: GCF_046966825.1. Classification (NCBI taxonomy): domain Bacteria; kingdom Bacillati; phylum Bacillota; class Clostridia; order Lachnospirales; family Lachnospiraceae; genus Hungatella; species Hungatella sp. The sequence goes on from NZ_JBKVCZ010000021.1 coordinate 36,961, forward strand.
CGCCAGTAAAACCAGAAATTTCCTCCAATTATAGGAAGTATCATTCAAAAAGCGATAATAAGTATTTTTAGAAACGGCCTGTTCTCTCCGCTTAGAGTTAAGGAATTGGAACAAGTTCTTCCCCTGAAACACGAGCAGGAGGAGAAACTCAAACACCTTAAGTGCTGGAATGCCACAGGATTTGGTTATATTTGATTGACGGAGAAGCATGCCAAGCTTAAGTTCTTTTATTGCAGTAAAAAATTGATTTTCGGTATGGTCAAAATGGTCATTATAGTTTATCATAAGAGTATGCGCCTTTCTTGTTTGGTATGGTGACGGTTCGCACTCTTATTATACCAAAGATTGGCGCATATTTTATGTCAATAATCATAAATAAATCGTTGTTTGGCTTGAATACGCTGCTTTAGCAGCGGTTTTCAAGCTGGGAAAGTTGAGTTAATAAAGAATAAATTAATATTAAAATAATCGATTCTTTATGAAAAATGGCAAACGGGTCATGATATTGAAAGGAAAAATCAGTCATGGTATAGTGCGGTTATGGAAGCATATTGGTAAAAACATAAAGAAGGGAGAAACAAAATGAAGAAGAAATTCAAAAAGACAGCCATGAGTCTATTACTGACTGCCAGCCTGGTTTGCGGATTATCAGCCTGCTCAACGGCAAAAGACACGCCAAAGCAGGAAAGCGGCGGTGCGGAATCATCTTCACAGGGCGGCGCGGCAGGTGAAACAGAGCAGACTACTGCCTCGGGGGATAAAAAAACATTCAGTTACTGGCTGCCGATTCATGCCTTCACCGCCAAAGCGATGACGGACCATAACGACCATCCGGCAGCTAAGCGCCTGGAGGAACAGACGGGCGTTTTCGTAGAATATATCAACCCGCCCGTGGGACAGGAACTGGAACAGATGAATCTGCTTCTCGCCTCTGGCGATAATCTGCCGGATTTAATGCGCTTTAACTTTAAGCAAAAATATCGGGGCGGGGTGTCCGCAGCTGTTGCGGACGGGGTTCTTTTGGATGCGACTAAGCTAATTGAAGAGAACGCTCCGAATTTTATGGCGTTTATTAACAGTGATGAGGATTTGAGACGGGGAGCCTATACCGATGACGGAATATTGGCGTATTTTGGCTCGATTATTCCGGCTGAGGAGATGCGGGGGCTGCCATTTCAGGGACCGATGGTAAATAAGACCCTGCTGGATAAAGCCGGGCTGGATATCCCGGAGACGATTGCGGACTGGGAAGAGATGCTTGCGGCGTTTAAGGAGATGGGAGTAAGAATTCCCTTCAGTTTTGGATGTGACAATAAATTCGCCGGGCTGTACAATGCGTTTTCAGGAGCCTACGGCGTGCCTGCGGGTTCGAGATTTATGGATGAAAACGGTACCGCAAAATTCGGTCCTATGCAGGAAGGCTACAAAGAATTTTTGACCCTGTTCCATAAATGGTATCAAAATGGCTGGCTGGATCCGGATTTTTTGTCAAAAGTCCAGAATAAAGAGGTTCGCAACGACTTTGACGCAGGAGAAATGGGAGCTGGTCTCCTGCATATCAGCAGTGTCATCCGGCTGCCATTGGTATCAGTGCAGCATGGAAAAGAGGAGATGGAAGCGGTTCCGGCGCCTTATCCGGTATTAAAAGAAGGCGACCAGACGCATTTCCGCCATTATGTAACCAACTTCAACCAAACGCCGTGCTATATTTCCGCGGACGCTGAGGATCCGCTTACCGTTATTAAGTGGTTAGACTACCTGTACAGCCCGGAAGGAATTCAGGAAATATCTTGGGGAACCATGGGAGATGAGCGGTATGAGGACACGTATTACGTTGACGAAGAGGGAAAGAAGAAGCAGACGGAATTTGTGACCAACAATCCAAATGGCCTTTCTCCCGAAGAAGTGATGAGGCAGTATCTGTTAAGGGATACTGCCATGGTATGGGATTGGGAGATGCAGTCGCTTATGTATCAGGATGAGAGACAGCAGAAGGGCTGGTCTGTGTGGACGGATCACACGGATTTTGACTATGTCATGCCGGACGAGATGACCATGACCGCTGACGAAAATGATGAATTCAGCAAAATCATGGGTGACGTCGAAACGTATGTGAATGAAATGTCGGCCAAGTTTATTATGGGGATTGCGCCTCTGGATGATTATGATAAGTTCATAAAGACGCTGGAGTCTATGAAGATTGGACGGGCAACGGAGATTCAGCAAGCCGCTTTAGATCGTTATTTCGCAAGATAAAGGAAACGGAAGATGGAAGAGGCGCTGAGGGTATATAGTGCCCTTAGTGCCTTTTCTAGTACGACGGGGTTCGGATTAAAAAGATGAGAAACCGGGAACATAGCTCAGGGAAAGGAAAAAATCATGAGAAAGTGTAAGAAAATCTATGACGTAGTTGTGGTGGGCGGCGGTATTTCCGGCGTCTGCGCCGCGCTGGCAGCCGCAAGGCACGGAGCGAAAACGGCGTTGATTCAAAACCGGCCGGTGCTTGGCGGAAATGCCAGTTCCGAGATAAAGGTCAATATCAATGGGGCGGGCCGGCATGGAAACTGGAAGAAGGACCTGCAGGAAACAGGGATTATCAGAGAGATTTTACATGAGGTCAAGAAGGAAAATCCGCAAAACTCATTTCACGTACAGGACATGGTGCTTTGGAGCATGGTAAACAGACAGGCCGGCCTGGATCTGTATTTGAACACACATTTCTGGGCGTCTGAGGTACGGGAAGGAAGAATAGACTCGATACAGGCCATGCAGTATACCACAGAAACCATGTATACGTTCCAGGCAAAAATTTTTGCAGACACAACAGGGGACGCTGCTTTAGCATATGAAAGCGGAGCGGATTGGACGATCGGGCGCGAAGCGCGGCGGCAGTATGGAGAGCCTCATGCGCCAGAAACCGCGGATTTATGTACCATGGGAAGTACGGTTATGTTTACGACGGTCGATATGGGAAGGAAGGTTGAGTTTCATAAACCGGAATGGGCCTATACCTTTACGAAGGAACAATTAGGAGCAAGAAAAATAGCGATGCTTAACCATGGATACTGGTGGGTGGAACTTGGAGGGGCGGAACTCGCGGTGATAGAGGACAGCGAATCTATCCGCGATGAATTGTATAAATGGGCGCTCGGAGTATTTGACTACATAAAAAATTGCGGCGAATACGATGCGGATCATCTCGCGCTGGACTGGATTTGTTCCGTGCCGGGGAGAAGAGAGTCAAGGAGAATTGTGGGTGATTATGTATTAAATGAAAATGACGTATATGAAGGAAGACGTTTTCAGGACGCGATTGCATATGGCGGCTGGACGATGGATAACCATACGGTAGGAGGCATTACCGCAAAAGGAGAATCAGAGGAGGGAACCAAGTGGCTTCCGATTAAGGACATCTACACCATTCCCTACCGCTGCGTCTACAGCCGGAATATAGACAATCTGTATGTGGGCGGACGGGCTTTGAGCGTGAGCCATATGGCGATGTCGTCCACCCGTGTGATCGCAACCTGCGGGGTGATCGGGGAGGCCATCGGCACAGCGGCGGCCATGGCGGCGGAAAAACATATGACGCCCCGGGAGCTGGGAAAGCTGCATCTCAAGGATCTGCAGCAGGCATTGATCAGGGACGACTGTTTTCTTCCGGGAATTCAAAAGGAAGACGAGGAAGATTTGTGCAGGAACGCGTTGGGGCACATAGCAGCCTCAAGCTTTACGCCGGGGGCGGAACCGGAAAAGACAATCAACGGCTATGCGAGGAACATCGACGGAGTATGCAATGCGTGGATTTCTCAAGAACTGGGCGAAGCTGGCAACTGGATTGAATTTACACTGAACAAAGAAGCGGCGGTCAAGGAAATCCATATCAAATTCGATTCAAATCTGACCGATACGCTGAACACAACCCTGGTCAACAGGACGCGGGAGAGGCAGCCCAGGGACATGCCGGCGGAGCTGGTGAAAAAATACCGCATTGACCTGTACCGCGGGGAGACGCCGGCGTTTCATATCGAGGAAAATGATAACATACACCGTTTTCGGAAACATAAGGTTGATTGTAAGACGCCTGTAACCAGGATGAGACTCACAGTGTTGGAAACATATGGAGACAGGCACGCGCGTGTATTTGAGGTTGGGATGTATTCATAAATGGAGGCGTAAAAAGAGACGACGTGGAAAAAAGAGACGATTTGCCCGATAGAAGGGAGATGGCAGGATATAAAATATGAATAAATCCTAAATAAAGATTAAATTAATATAAAGACAATCGGCTCTTTATGAAAAAAGGCAAACGGGTCACGGTGTTGAAAGAAAAATTCAGCCATGGTATAGTGCGGTTATGGAAGCGTATTGGCAACGCTGTAAATAAAAAAAAGAAGAGGAGAAAGAAAATGAAGAAGAAATTCAAAAAGACAGCCACGAGCCTGTTACTGACCGCCAGCCTGGTTTGCGGATTATCAGCCTGCTCAACGGCAAAAGACACGCCAAAGCAGGAAAGCGGCGGTGCGGAATCATCTTCACAGGGCGGCGCGGCAGGTGAAACAGAGCAGACTACTGCCTCGGGGGATAAAAAAACATTCAGTTACTGGCTGCCGATTCATGCCTTCACCGCCAAAGCGATGACGGACCATAACGACCATCCGGCAGCTAAGCGCCTGGAGGAACAGACGGGCGTTTTCGTAGAATATATCAACCCGCCCGTGGGACAGGAACTGGAACAGATGAATCTGCTTCTCGCCTCTGGCGATAATCTGCCGGATTTAATGCGCTTTAACTTTAAGCAAAAATATCGGGGCGGGGTGTCCGCAGCTGTTGCGGACGGGGTTCTTTTGGATGCGACTAAGCTAATTGAAGAGAACGCTCCGAATTTTATGGCGTTTATTAACAGTGATGAGGATTTGAGACGGGGAGCCTATACCGATGACGGAATATTGGCGTATTTTGGCTCGATTATTCCGGCTGAGGAGATGCGGGGGCTGCCATTTCAGGGACCGATGGTAAATAAGACCCTGCTGGATAAAGCCGGGCTGGATATCCCGGAGACGATTGCGGACTGGGAAGAGATGCTTGCGGCGTTTAAGGAGATGGGAGTAAGAATTCCCTTCAGTTTTGGATGTGACAATAAATTCGCCGGGCTGTACAATGCGTTTTCAGGAGCCTACGGCGTGCCTGCGGGTTCGAGATTTATGGATGAAAACGGTACCGCAAAATTCGGTCCTATGCAGGAAGGCTACAAAGAATTTTTGACCCTGTTCCATAAATGGTATCAAAATGGCTGGCTGGATCCGGATTTTTTGTCAAAAGTCCAGAATAAAGAGGTTCGCAACGACTTTGACGCAGGAGAAATGGGAGCTGGTCTCCTGCATATCAGCAGTGTCATCCGGCTGCCATTGGTATCAGTGCAGCATGGAAAAGAGGAGATGGAAGCGGTTCCGGCGCCTTATCCGGTATTAAAAGAAGGCGACCAGACGCATTTCCGCCATTATGTAACCAACTTCAACCAAACGCCGTGCTATATTTCCGCGGACGCTGAGGATCCGCTTACCGTTATTAAGTGGTTAGACTACCTGTACAGCCCGGAAGGAATTCAGGAAATATCTTGGGGAACCATGGGAGATGAGCGGTATGAGGACACGTATTACGTTGACGAAGAGGGAAAGAAGAAGCAGACGGAATTTGTGACCAACAATCCAAATGGCCTTTCTCCCGAAGAAGTGATGAGGCAGTATCTGTTAAGGGATACTGCCATGGTATGGGATTGGGAGATGCAGTCGCTTATGTATCAGGATGAGAGACAGCAGAAGGGCTGGTCTGTGTGGACGGATCACACGGATTTTGACTATGTCATGCCGGACGAGATGACCATGACCGCTGACGAAAATGATGAATTCAGCAAAATCATGGGTGACGTCGAAACGTATGTGAATGAAATGTCGGCCAAGTTTATTATGGGGATTGCGCCTCTGGATGATTATGATAAGTTCATAAAGACGCTGGAGTCTATGAAGGTCGGACGGGCAACGGAGATTCAGCAAGCCGCCTTAGATCGTTATTTAGCAAGATAAAGAAAAAAAGATGGAAAAGGTGCTGAGGGTAGATAGTGCTGTTAGCGCCTTTTCTGTACATAGTAAGGAGATTTCGGTATGGAGACAGGAAAGAAAAAAGGATCACTTGCCAGCAAGTTGGTAAAAGATTATAAAAGGCATAAAATCATATATTGGCTGCTGGTTCCGGTGCTTTTGTATTATTTTATTTTTCACTATCTGCCGATGGGCGGTTTGCTGATTGCATTTAAGGATTATCGGCCGGCGCGGGGGATACTTGGGAGCGCCTGGGTTGGCCTTGAGCACTTCAGGACCTTTGTATCCAGTTATTATTTTTGGGACTTGCTGAGGAATACTGTGACAATCAGCTTTTCCAGCTTGCTTTTTGGCTTTCCCGCGCCGCTGCTGCTTGCGATTTTATTGAATGAACTGCGCCAGAAGAAATTCAAAAAAGTGGTGCAGACAGTTACTTATATGCCTCATTTTATCTCGACGGTAGTCATGGCGGGTATCGTCGTCGATATGGTGGCTACGGATGGAGTTATCAATAATATCATCACATTTTTTGGCGGAGAAGCAAAAAACTTGTTAAATGTGGGTTCGTTTTTTGCGCCAATCTATGTCGTAAGCGGTATTTGGCAGAATATTGGCTGGGGAACGATTATTTATCTTGCCGCCTTAAGCAATATTTCAGTTGATCTGTATGAGGCTGCCGATATTGACGGCGCCGGCCGGCTGAAGAAGATATTAAATGTTACAATTCCAGGAATTACGCCTACAATCGTGACGCTGCTGATTATGAGGATAGGACGCATCATGTCGGTTGGATGGGAGAAGATTGTCCTGCTGTACAATCCGGCTATTTTTGACAGGGCGGATGTAATTTCTTCCTTTGTTTATCGAAACGGTTTGCTAAATGCTAATTACAGTTATTCAGCGGCGGTGGGGCTGTTCAATTCGGTCATCAATGTTCTTTTGCTTGTGATTGCGAATAACGTGAGCAAAAAACTGAATGAGACAAGCCTTTGGTAAAAGGACAGAAAGGAATGAAAGGCAATGAAGAAAAAATTAGGCGTATTTGATGTTGTATTGATCATATTTTTAGTGCTGCTGTGCCTTGTGACGCTGTATCCGGTTTTGTATGTTTTATTCTCATCGCTCAGCGATCCGGTATTATTGCAGCAGCAGAGAGGGATTATGCTGAAGCCGCTGGGATTTTCCATGGAAGCGTATAGGCTGGTTCTGGGGAACCCGTCCGTAACCATCGGATACCGCAATACGTTGTTCTATGTAATCACAGGAACCTTTATCAATATGATTATGACGATTTTTGGCGCGTTTGCTTTGACGAGGAAGGATCTGTACATTAAGAAGACGGTGCTGCTAATCATTATCTTCACCATGCAGTTTGGCGGCGGGCTGATTCCGACGTATATCGTGGTTAATAAACTTCTGGGCAATTCTATATGGACGCAGCTTTTGCCGGGGGCGATTGCGACTACAAACCTGATCATTATGAGAACGGGCTTTGCGGCAATTCCCGACAGCTTGGAGGAGTCGGCAAAAATCGACGGCGCGAATGACTGGGATATCCTGACCAGAATTATTTTACCGCTTTCGAAACCCACTATGGCGGTTATCGCATTGTATTATGGCGTGGCGCATTGGAACCAGTGGCTTCCGGCTTCTATTTATTTAAGGGACCGCAACTTGTATCCCCTGCAGCTGTTTTTGAGAGAAATCCTGCTTCAGAATCAGACAGAAGAAACGATGATGGGCATTGAATCCATCCAGGTAGCGGATATGAGCGATGTGGTCAAATATGCAACGATTATGGTTGCGATCATTCCGGTTTTATGCGTATATCCGTTTTTGCAGAAATACTTCGTGAAGGGCGCGATGCTTGGAGCGGTAAAAGGATAAGCACAATCATAGGAAGGCGGAATGGCTGGGAAACGCGGCTATTGCACACGGAAGCAGTCGATAGAGGAAAAGGAGAAAATCATGAGAAAATTGAAAAACACAGTTATATCAATGATTTGCCTGGCGTGTACGCTGTCGCTGGCGATCAATCCCTCTCCAGTGGCTTATGCCCAGGGTACAGGCCAGTATCATACCTATAAAGCGGATGTTCTGAAAAAGACCGAACAATTAAAAGGTCTGATGGAGCAGGCCAGGGCGAAGGAAATTGATGTCCACAGAGAAGAAAGCACGGTGTATTTTGCGGAGTATTACCTGAAGTGCGCCGAGTGGGATAAAGCGAATGTGGATATAAATATCAAGCTATATGAAGGTTTTAATCCCACAAAATCAAAAGCGGCCGCTTTGGCGGAGAAGCTGCCTGAGTTTGAGCTTTCTGAAATTGACAAGATGCTGGACACTTCGATTGCGGAGCTTACGGATGCAATAGAGGGGAAGATAACACGAAAACCCGTTCCGGATATTGACTGGAGCAATATAAAAAAGGACGGGGATAATTTCACCGTGAATGGGCAGGCGGTATTCCCATTTACGTATGTATGGAAACCGAAGACCGATAATTATTTTAATAATGATTTTATGGGACATATAAACCAGAGCTTTAATGATTTTAATATCTTGAACGACGTGAAAGGGAATTTTAATGAGGATCTGGTAAAAGAACTCAGCCGCCCGTCGGATATACTGGGTTCCCATATGTTCGGGCATAAAATAATCGCAGAAGACATAAAACAAAAACATCCTGAAATTTTACAGGGCGGTTCTACATTTACGATCTATGATATCGACAGCCCGATTGTCCGGGACTGCTGGAACAAAATATTTGACCGGATTGTACCTATGAATAAGAACAGAAACCTGGAATTGGGTTATATCCTGGCAAACGAACCGCATTGGTATTCTTCTGTCAATTGGTATACGACAGGAGGCAAAAAGGGGGCGTCGGAAGGGAAACTATCGGACAATTCCATGAGAAAGTTCCGCGATTGGCTTAAAACACGATATCAGGATATCGCAAAACTGAATGAAAACTGGAACAGCAGCTTTGAAAGCTTTGACGCAATAAGTTTTGAGATGCCATTTAAGCCATCGCTGCAGGATGAAAATCCGAATTTCTGGTATGATTACTGTACCTTCCACATGGAAAATTGCACAGGCTGGCTTCAGTTCCTGCATGATGGAGTGTTGTCGCGGGATAAGAACGCAAAAACCAGTGTAAAAATCATCCCAAAACAATTTATGGATACCATCCGGACACATGGGCTGGATTTTGAAAAAATCACTAAGATGTCGGAAATTATCGGAGACGACGCGGCTATTGAAAAAAGAGGCCTTATGGTAAAGGAGCCGGAGGAATGGGAAGACCGGTATGTCTATAACTGGGTTCAGTCATCCATGCCATCAGACTTTGAGCATTCCGTTTCGCCAGAGAAGCCGCATCTCAATTCGGAAAATCATTTTTTGACAACGACGAAGTATAGAGATATGGAAATGACTCCGGATTATGTAAGGTCAGCTTTTTGGATGTCGGCGATTCAGGGCCTGGATGCCAACGTAATCTGGTTCTGGTGCAGGGAATCCGACGGATCAGTTTCGGAGAGACATTATAAGACAAAGGTACAGCCCGGATACGCCTTCTCCGTGAACCAGCAGCCGAGGGTGGCGAATGCCGTATCGCAGACCATGATGGAGCTGAATGCGTTTTCAGATGATATTGTAAAGTTTCAGAGAGCCAGAAAACCTGTAAGGCTGTTCCACTCGGAAACGAGTTGCATTATTGATAAAAACCATATCACAGATGAACAGTATATGTATGAAAAGCTTTTCTTCAGAGGGGTGCCGGTAGGATTTGCAACTGAGGATATCATCAACAGCCAGCCGAATACAAACTGGAACGTGATCCTGGTACATGATACAAAATATGTGACAGACGCGGAGTTTCGCGCGCTGCAGGCCTACGTAGACCAGGGCGGGACCGTAATTATGGATGACGCCAGCCTCAGGTTGAATGAATATGGAAAAGAAAGAAGCCAGACATTGCAAACTCAGGGAAAAGGCTCTGTCATCAGAGTTTCCAGCCAGGACTACAAGGTCATGGCGGATAAGGCCTTTGAGCTGCTTGGGGCAAAAGGGCAGCTTCCGGCGGTTCGGATTGCGGAAACCAATGAGATCGGCACAGACGGCTGTATGTGGCGCGTGATTTCAACCGGAGAGAATGCCTGCGCTGTCAGTATCGTAAACCTGGGAAAGAGCACGGCTAACTTAAAGATTTCCGCTGATAAGACGATTCAATCCTTGAAGGATAAGTTTACGGGGACGGATGCTGGCACAAGCATCACGATAAAACCAGAAGAAACGATGTTCCTTGAGATTCATACAGAGCCGTAACAATGTTTTCTGTCATGAACAGGTGGAAAAATGAAATTTGTTAAACGTTATATGAAACCATGCGCGGCGCTGATCTTGTTTACGTTATTCTTAAAACTGGTCAGCGCGGCGCTTGACCTGATGATTCCAAGGATTCTGGCGACCATGATCGACGAGATCGCGCCCAGCGCATCTGCTGGCAGAATCTTAAATGCGGGCATTGCCATGATTGTTATGGCGGTGCTGTCGCTGCTTTCCAATGTAAAAGGGAACATACAGTCGGCGGAGATAGCCAAAAGGATTACCAGGCAGCTCCGCCTGGATCTGTTTGCAAAGACCATGCATCTGTCAGCGAGCCAGATTGACGTGTTTTCCGTTCCATCGCTGGAGAGCAGGATGACCTCCGATACGTATAACATCCATCACATGATTGGCCTGCTGCTGCGGATGGGAGTTCGCGCCCCCATCACCCTGATCGGAGGGATTCTGGTGGCATTTTCGATGGACGTGCAGTTAACCATGGTTATCGCAGCCATGCTTCCGATTATTACGGTGGTGTTTTGCCTTATTTCCAGCAAAGGAATCAAACGGTATGCAGCGGTTCAGGAACAGATTGACCGTGTGATTTCCAAAATCAGAGAAAACATACTGGGCATCAGGGTGATCAAAGCCTTGGGAACCTTTGATTATGAAAGAAACCGGTTCGGCTGTCTGAATGAAAAGCTGAAGCAAGAGGAAAAAAGGGCGCAGATGCTGGTTTCCGTGTCGCCTCCAATTATTAACTGTCTGCTGAATATGGGGATTATTGCAGTTATTTATCTGGGAGCGGTGCGCGTGGGCCAAGGGAAATGCGAACCGGGAACGATCCTTGCCTTTATTACCTACTTTACCATTATCTCAAATGCCATGATCTCTATTACGCGGATTTTCATTCAATCCGCAAAGGCCATGTCATCGGTTAAGCGGATTCAGGAGGTCTTGCTGCTTCCCGAAACCGTTGTCGATCTGAAAGAAAAAAATGAGGCGGAAACAGAAACGGAAGGGACGCCGGAAAATTTCATTGTTTTTGAACATGTGAATTTTTCTTATCGCGGAAGAAAAAAACAGATCAGGGATGTTTCCTTTACATTGAAAAAGGGAGAGACTCTTGGCGTCATCGGAGCTACGGGAAGCGGAAAAAGCACCCTGCTGTTATTGCTGATGCGTTTTTATGATGTGGATTCCGGACGGATTCTGATTGCGGGCAGAGATGTCAGGCAGATGGACGCAAAAGAGCTTCACCGCATGTTTGGAGTCGTTTTTCAAAACGACTATTTGTTCCGCGGCTCAATCTATGACAATGTTTCCTTCGGACGGAACCTGTCCTACAGCCAGGTGGAAGCGGCCTGCGGAATCTCTCAGGCGTTTACTTTTATTCAGGAGTATCCGGATACTTATGGCTATGAATTATCAATCAAGGGAAGCAATATAAGCGGCGGACAAAAACAGAGACTTCTGATTGCCCGGGCCGTGGCGGCAGCCCCCGATATCTTACTGCTGGACGATTCTTCCAGCGCATTGGATTATAAAACAGATTCCCGGTTCAGGCAGGAACTGGACAAATATAATCATTCTACAAAAATAATTGTCGCGCAAAGAATCAGCTCAGTATATCAGGCGGATAAGATTATCGTGCTGGATAAAGGCCGCGTCGTTGGACAGGGAACCCATGACCGGCTATTGACGGACTGCCGGATCTATAAGGAACTGTACGATGTGCAGATGGGAGCCGCCAGATGAAAGAGGGCGGAGGCTGAGGATGAGAATGAAGATCAGTGACTGGGATAAATCGATTTTAAAAAGAATACTTCATTATCTGGCTCCATATCGCGGACAGATGATTTTATTGATCGTTTTCAATTTGACTGCCAATGTGTTGATGTTGTCAGGACCCCGGTTAAGCGGAAAGGCAATCGATGCGATTGGGATGATACGCGGGTCGTCAGATTATCGGAGCGTACTGTTTTACTGCTGCATTATGCTGGCGTTTTATATAATATCCGCGATACTGTCCTTTTTGGTTTCCTGGATCATGATCCGGACTGGCAAAGATATCGCCTGCCGCATGCGCAGAGAAATCCAGGAAAAGCTATTGAGGCTCCCGGTATCTTATTTTGATACAAGACAGATAGGGGATATTATCAGTAGCATCTCCTACGATGTGGATACGGTGAACGCGTCTCTGACAAGTGATTTTGTCCAGATCATCACCAGTGTAATGACCCTGTTTTTTTCATTGGGCATGATGCTCAGCCTTTCTTTTCCGCTGGTGTTTGTGTTTGGGGTCACACTGCCGATTTCTGTATTTATTGTGAAGCATCGGCTGAAAATCACAAGGCCGTTGTTCCAAAAGAGAACAAAAATGCTGGGAGAGTTAAATGGATACACGGAGGATGTGCTGTCGGGACTGTTTACGATAAAAGCATATCATCAGGAACAGTCCATGATCGACCAGTTCTTCCGGAAAAACAATCAGACCAGCGACGCTTATTATCAGGCGGAGTGCAAGGGCTCGATCGCGGGCCCGGCCATGACCTTTATGAATAATCTTTCTCTTGCTTTATTGGGAATATTTGGCGCGCTGCTTTATATGGGAAAAAGCATTACCGTGGGGAATTTGTCCGCCTTTATTCTCTACTCACGAAAATTTGTCGGGCCGGTCAATGAACTGACCAACATTCTAAGCGAGCTTCAGTCGGCATTTTCGGCGGCGAACCGGATCTTTGCGCTTTTAGACGAGCCGGAGGAGAAGGACAGGGAAGACGCAGTTCCCTTAGAAAGCGCCGCGCAGCCGGTCAGCTTTGACCATGTCAGCTTTGGTTACACGCCGGATAAGCCGATATTAAAGGATCTGCAGCTGCAGGCGGACCGCGGGAAGGTGATTGCGGTTGTTGGCGCGACCGGAGCGGGGAAGAGTACGATCATCCACCTTTTGATGAGGTTTTATAAACCGCAAAAGGGAAGGATCCGGATTGGGGGACAGGATATAGCCGATGTCCGTCTGGAGAGCTTGAGACGGGCATTCTCTATGGTATTACAGGATACCTGGATCTTTCAGGGGACAATTCTGGAAAACATTCAGTATGGTTCTCCGGATGCCTCTATGGAGGAGGTGATCCAGGCGGCAAAGGACACGCATATTGATGATTTCATTGAGACGCTTCCGGAAGGATACCATACGGTAATCAGCGACAATGGCTCTAACCTTTCAAAAGGACAGAAGCAGCTGATTACGATTGCCCGCGCGATGCTGCGCAGGACAGCCATCCTGATTCTGGACGAGGCGACCTCAAATGTGGATTCCCGGACAGAATTGTTTATTCAGGAGGCTCTTTTAAGGCTGATGAAGGGAAAGACGAGCTTTGTCATTGCCCACAGGCTGTCCACGGTACGGCATGCGGATTGTATTTTGGTATTGGACCACGGAGAGATTGCGGAACAGGGAACCCATGAAGAGTTACTTAAAAGGAAGGGGATATATGCCGCTTTGTATCAGTTGCAGTTTGAGTGAGCTAAAGCATTTTGGGTATATTTTATATTTAGATTGACAAATTACTAATAAAATGATAGTATATTCATATAGCATATTTTTTGACTTAAAACAAGTTGGTTTACTGGTAAATTATATAACGATATACTATATCTGGATGGAAAATAGCCTAAAAATTATTGGATGGTGTATGTGCGGGAGATGCGGCAGAAGTTTATCATAGGGACGACTGTTATTGTAAAAAATGTGCCGGCGGAAAATAATGAAAGGAATGGACAGCAACATGAATAAGACAACAAATAATGACAAAAAGGCAATCGATGATGAGAAACCAAAATATTCCGCGCCCGCAGTTCGGAAGGTATTGGAAATGCTGGAGCTTATGGCAAGGGGGGATAAAAGCTTTTCGGTCAGTGACGTGGTGAACGAGCTGGATATCACCTCTAATTCAGTATTTCGCATTTTCAAAGAACTGGAGCTGAAGGGGTATGTAGTCAAGAATCCGGTTGATTCCACACACGAATTGACCCCCAAATTGTATTATCTTGGGAATTCGATCCGCAGCCGTATTTCACTTGCAAAAACCGCGTACCCGTATATGAAAAGCATTCGTCAGTTTACAAAAGAAACTGTTTTGCTTACCACCTTCGGAGGACAGAACGACACCTTGGTCGTGGATCAGATTGAGAGCCGGGAACCAATTAAGTTTCTTTCCACGATTGGCGTCACCTATGACTCCTACAGTTCGGCCATGGGAAAAGCGATGCTGTCTTCACTGGATGAAGCGGAACTGGTTGAATATTTTGCAAGTCATCAGTTGGTAAAGAAAACAGAGAATACAATTAGCAGCTGGGATGAACTTCTCCGGCAGCTGACAGCAATCAAAAAAGAAGGCGTGGCATATGACAGAGAAGAAAATATGTACGGATTAAGCTGTATTGCCTGTCCGGTTTTTTCGATGAGAGGGCAGCTTGAAGGTTCCATCGGTATTTCCGGGCTTACATTCCGTATGGGAGAGGAAACGATAAAGGAGTATGCGCGCTTTATCAGAAAACAGGCATGGCAGCTTTCTTCGACCTTGGGATATGAACAAAAGCAATCATTTGAATTGATATAAAAATGGAGGGGAATCATGAAGAAAAGACCTAATATTATTTTCATTATGACCGACCAGCAGCGGTTCGACACCTTAGGCAAAGCTTTTCCAAAGACAATCACACCGAATCTGGACCGGCTGATAGAGGACAGCGTTTCTTTTAAAAACGCATATTGTTCAAATCCGTCGTGTGTCCCGTCGCGCGCGGCTATCATGACGGGGAAATATCCCAGTGAATGCGAGGTTCCGGCCTATATCAGCTGTCTCCCGGATACGGAGAAGACGTTTATGAAAACATTGAAGGAACACGGTTATTATACCGCGGTGGTAGGAAAGCAGCATTTTGCAGAATCCACGATTGATAAGGGATATGATTTTGAGATGATCATCGACGGGCACTCTCCGTGTTCCCCTAAAAATACGCTGGGAGTGTACGCGGATTATCTGAAGGACCAGCAGCTTGACCCGAAGGAAATGTATCAGAAAAACTTAATCAGCGGCGGTACATGGAAGACGGATATCAAGCACCATGTGGACTATTTTATCGGAGAAAAAGGCAAGGAGTGGTTAGCAAACCGCCTGACAGACACGGACGATCGGCAGCCATGGTTCTTTTGCCTGTCGTTTCCGGGTCCCCATCATCCGTATGATTTAGAGGGGACAAAATATGCCGGCATGTACAGTCTGGAAGACATGGGGCCATCGGAAAGCTCCTATGAGGACCTGGCCCAAAAGGGTCCCCAGTTCCGGAATATGGGGATGTATTCTAAAATTTATATTAAGGATTATGATGAGGATACGTTCCGCAGGACAAAGCGTTCCTATTATGCCAACATTACATTGATCGATGAAAAAATTGGTGAAGTGGTTGATCTGTTAAAGGAGCATGACGCCTATGATGATACGGTGATTATCTATACCTCGGATCACGGCGACTTTATGGGAGATTATGGCTTGGTGGAGAAGCTCCAGTGCCTGGAGGACAGCCTGATGAGGGTTCCGCTTTTTGTAAAACCTCCGGTGAAGGGCTTTAAAGGAACGGTTATAGATGATGAAGTAGTCAATATTGATATCGCGGGAACATGCCTGGAACTGGCGGACATTACCCCGGATAAGAAGCTGTCGAACTATTCCTATGTTCCTTACTGGGACAGCACACAGAAGATCAGGAAAAGACCCTATATATATATGGAAGCCGGAGCGATACGCGGAATCCTGCGCAACGGGATCAAGACGGTCCATTATGTGGACCGCGATTATGGGGAAATGTACGATCTGAATCAAGATCCCCTGGAGAGAACTAATATCTGGGATGATAAGGCATATTTGGAGCAGAAGCTGGAAAATTACAGATGCCTCACAGACAGTATCTATCGTGCGACTCCCGGATGCGATACGCCGTGGAACATTGGGACGCCGGAGATATAAAGGAAACAATCTACAAGAAAAAGGAAAGGTTAGGGAGGAACGATGGGCAGTTACAGAAAATTTGATTTTGCAAGCTTACGGGTCAGTAAGTTAAAGGATGGGTTTTGGGGACACAGGACAGAACATTATATGGATATTATTAACAGTATGCTGGATGCGCTGCTATGCGAGGACAATTCGGCCAGGCTGCTTAATTTTGGGATCCACGCGGGAGAGGTGGACGGCGAGTTCTTCGGCTCCTATTGGTCAGACGGCGACTGCTATAAGTTCCTGGAGGGTTGCCTGTATGTCTATCAGAATACCGAGGATAAGAGGGTAAAGGAAGTGATAGATACATATATTCCATGGATTGTGAAATCACAGCAGGAGAACGGATATTTAAATACGCAGATTACTCTTACGGATAAAAAACCATGGGAAAAGCCGATGCATCATGAATTGTATAACATAGGCCATTTTATGACATTTGCCGCGGCACACTATGATATTACGGGAGAAACCGTTCTGCTGGACTGCGCAAAGAAGCTGGCGGACTATACCTATTCCGTTTTCAAAGATTATCCAAAGGAACTGGCGCATTTTGGCTTCAATCCCAGCCAGATTATGGGCTTTTGTGATTTGTATAAAGTCACGGGGAATGAAGTGTACTATAAGCTGGCTGAAATATTTGTGAATATGCGGGGCAGCGTGGAAGGCGGGACTGAGCAGAATCAGGATTGTGTTCCGTTAAGAGAAGAAACCATGGTGATTGGCCATGCGGTAACATCGACGTACCTTTATGCGGGAGCGGCTGACGTATATGCGGAAACTGGAGAGGAAGCGCTTTTGGACGCGCTCAAACGGATATGGACGGATATGACTACGAAACGAAGCTACATTACGGGGGCTTCCAGCCCGATGTTTGTCGGGTACTCGGACAGGGGCGGGCTGACCCACGAAGCGCACGGAACGCAGTATGATCTTCCCAATAAGATTGCCTATAATGAATCCTGCGCCAATATTGGCAATGCAATGTGGGCAATGCGCATGCTCTCTGTAACAGAAGACACGAAGTACGGGGATTTTGCAGAACTGGTGATGTACAATTCAGGAATATCCGGATCGAACCTGGAATTGACCCGCTATTTCTATTCGAATCCATTGGCATACAGAAAGGATACCCCCATCTATCAGGAATTTGCGCAGTATAAACATAAATCCTCGAGAAGATGGCATACCTTTACCTGCTGGTGCTGCCCGCCGCAGCTGTTCCGTACAATGGCTGGCATGGGACGCTGGGTATACGGGCAAAGTGATGATACCGTTTATGTAAACATGTTTACGAACTGTGACTATGAGACGGATTCCGTAGAGCTTTCCATGAAGACGAACTACCCCTGGTCGGATGAGATTTCCATCGACGTAAAGAAGGCGGAGAGTCAAAAATTAAAAATCCGGATTCCGGCATGGTGCAAAAAACCTGTGGTAAATGGAAACAGCGTTGCGGCAGGCGAGTATTTTGAAATGATAATAACAGAAGGTGACTCCATCTGCATAAAACTGCCTATGGAAGCCGTATTGATTCAGGCAAATCCCAATGTGGAGCAGGACAGGGGAATGCTGGCTGTAAAAAGAGGGCCTGTCGTTTACTGCGCGGAGGGCATGGATAACGAACATAGCCTGGATGAAATCTACATAGATCCACAGGGAGCGATCACAGAGGCCTACCATGCCGATTTGTTGGACGGAGTAGTTACGTTATCGGCAGCCGCAAAATACCGTCCGCAAAAAGCAGAGCTTTATTATGAATTGCAGACAGAGGAATCTGACACCACATTGAATCTGATTCCGTATTATGCATGGGCCAACCGAGAAGAATCAGATATGAGTGTCTGGTTTCCGAAAGCATAATAGGCTGCGGTAAAATATATTTTTTTTACCCTTGTGATTTTATACTCAACTTTCCCAGCTTGAAAACCGCTGCTAAAGCAGCGTATTCAAGCCAAACAACGATTTATTTATGATTATTGACATAAAATATGCGCCAATCTTTGGTATAATAAGAGTGCGAACCGTCACCATACCAAACAAGAAAGGCGCATACTCTTATGATAAACTATAATGACCATTTTGACCATACCGAAAATCAATTTTTTACTGCAATAAAAGAACTTAAGCTTGGCATGCTTCTCCGTCAATCAAATATAACCAAATCCTGTGGCATTCCAGCACTTAAGGTGTTTGAGTTTCTCCTCCTGCTCGTGTTTCAGGGGAAGAACTTGTTCCAATTCCTTAACTCTAAGCGGAGAGAACAGGCCGTTTCTAAAAATACTTATTATCGCTTTTTGAATGATACTTCCTATAATTGGAGGAAATTTCTGGTTTTACTGGCGGCCAGAGTGATATCTGCCTTTACTCAGTTAACCAGACCAGAGCGCATTCGCGTCTTTGTTTTGGATGATTCCGTTATTAAGCGCAATCGCAGTAAACAAGTGGAACTTCTTGCCAGAGTTTATGATCATGTGGAGCATAAATTTCAAAAAGGATTCACGCTTCTGACGCTTGGCTGGTCCGACGGCTATAGTTTTCTCCCGGTTGGTTTCAACATGCTTTCTTCTGCCAAGAAGAAAAACCGTTATCAGGAGATATCTGACTCAATCGATCGCCGTACCAATGGCTATAAAAACCGAAATGAAAGTCTGATGGCAAAGCCACAAGCTGCTGTTTTGCTGTTGAAACGTGCACTTAACGCAGGAATTCATGCGGATTATGTTCTGATGGATTCCTGGTTTACTACTGAACCCATGCTCAAAGAGCTCCAGGGCATTGGTCTTGATGCGATTGGAATGGTAAAACAGCTAAAACAGCGATATCTTTATCAGGGGAAATCCTATACTCTGCCACAGCTGCGTAAGTTTATGCGGCATGAAAATGCAGTCAATATCTTTGGCTCTGTTCTGGTTCATACCCGGGATGGAATTCCAGTAAAAATCGTGTTCATTCGTAATCGGAACAAGAAAAGTGAATGCCTGTATCTGTTAAGCACCGATTGTAGTTTGAACGAAAGTGAAATTGTACGGATTTATGGAAATCGATGGTCGATCGAATGCTTTTTTAAAGCTACAAAATCCTTGTTGAAACTGGGAACAGAATTCCAAAGCCGCAGTTACGACGCGATAGTGAGTCATACAACCATTGTATTCACCAGATATATTCTACTGGAATGGATACGCAGGAATCAAAATGACCAAAAAACCTATGGTGAATTATTCTACCTGCTCTGTGAAGATATACAGGATATGGATTTAACCACCTCCCTGACGAGCCTCATGGCTCTATTTGTGGAGCAATTAAGCAATCTGTCTATTGGAATCACAGCGATTATAAAAAGTAAAGTAAACGATTGGATGCAATCCCAAGCCACATATATTCAGGCTTTATTTGGAAATCTGTGCTGGGAAAGTTGAGTAAAACAATAAACTGTAAACAAAACAGTTTTTTGAGCAAAGAGGTAAAATTTTTAAAAGGAGGAGTTTGAAATGAAAAAGAAACAACTAATTGCAATGGGGCTGGCAGGGGTAATGGCAATGAGCGTTGCTGCCTGCGGAGGCACAAAAGAGACGCCGCAAGCAAAGCAGGAAGCAAAGCAGGAAGTGGAAAGCAGTGCGGAAGCCACAAAAACGCTGCCGTCCGCGTCGGATGATATCATTAAAATCGGAGACGGCTCTGCGTCATTCGATTTGTGGATGCAGATTCATCCCATAACTGCTGAGGCTTATAAGAACCTGGGGGAACATCCCGGAGCCAAGCTGTGGGAAGAGAAGACAGGGGTTAAGGTCAATTACATCAATCCGCCCGTTGGCGAGGAAAAGAAGAATCTGAACCTGCTGCTGAACGATCCGGGTTCCCTGCCGGATGCATTTGCCATCGGGGATTTTGACAGCATCTATCCGGGTGGAACGATGATGGCGATTGAGGACGGGGTCATTATTGATATTACGGAGATGGTTGAGCAGTACGCCCCTAACTTTATGGCGATGATTAACGCGGATGAAAAACTGAAAAAGGATGTATACAACGATGACGGGGTCATGGTCGGGTTTGGTACGATCATTGTGAATGAGGCAAGGCGTGAAAAAGCCATGTATGGCCCCATTATTAACCAGACGTATTTGGAGAAAGCCGGATTAGAGGTCCCGACGACGATTGCGGAATGGGAAGAGATGCTGACCGCATTTAAAGAGATGGGTGTAAAGGCTCCGCTGTCTTTTGATCCGCAGTATATGAAGGATTGTTTCGCGGGCGCGTTTGGCGTTCCGTCAGGCGGCGGATATTACATCGATGTGGAAGGCGACGGCAAGGTTCATTATGCCGGAACAGAAGAGAATTACAAAGAATTCCTTACCGTTATGAACAGATGGTATGAGAATGGCCTGATTGATGCGGACTATGCGACGCGGAAACTGAACCAGGATATCCTGCCGATGATGGTGAATGGGAATGCGGGTTCCTATGTGGGTTATGTAACGGCATTTAAGCAGTTACCGACCAACGCGACGGCGCAGGGATTTGATGAGCTGAAGCTGGTGGGCGCTCCATTTCCGTCGCTGAACAAGGGCGACCAGGTGCATTTAAGAGATTTTGAAAACAACCGGACCGCTTTGGCAGTTTACATTACGAGTAACGCGGAGGATCCCATTTCCATCATCCAGTGGTTTGACCAGATGTATTCTTTAGCTGGCAGACGCATCAATACCTTTGGCGAAGAAGGGGTTACATATGAAATGGTGGATGGCGTTTGTACCTATACGGACTTTATTATAAAGAATCCGGACGGATTATCCATGACCCAGGCAGGCAGAAAGTATATTTTCAAGGATATGTTCAGGACATGGGAGGATGATGACCACGCGCAGCTGTATACAGAGGAATCTCAGTTTGACGCGTGGGATAAATGGGATTTGGCGGATAAAACGGCCGCGCTGCCGCGGATGCTTACCTTATCGGCGGATGAAGCGGATGAATATGTAAAAATTTCCTCCACGCTGAACGCCTATGCGCAAGAGATGCAGCAGAAATTTATCATGGGGACGGCTGATATTGAAACGGAATGGGACAACTTTGTAGCAACCTTAGAGAGCCTTGAATGCAACAAGGCGGCTGAAATCAGACAGGCTGCATATGAGCGGTATTTATCCAGATAGTTGTTTGGGGCAGCTATAGCAAATGAATCAGATTTGTTATAGCTGCGTTCGCAAAAGCAAAGGAGGTTATACGTGAGGGCGGAGACAAAGAATAGAAGGAGCATGCCTGCAAAGTGGTCCATGATTATGGATAACATAAGGATCGATCTGAAAAAAAACAAGATGGTCTATCTTATGGCGCTTCCTGTTATTTTGTATTATTTGGTGTTTCAGTACGGACCGATGGGCGGCCTGCTGATTGCGTTTAAAGAGTATAGGCCCGGACGGGGGATTCTTGGCAGCGCCTGGGCGGATTTTTACGGGCTGGGAAATTTTATTGACTTTTTCACCAGCTATGACTGCGGCAGATTGATTTGGAATACCATACGTATTTCCGTGGTCAGCATTGTAGTGGGGGTTCCGCTTCCCATTATCTTGGCGCTCACTCTGAATGAGGTGAAATCTGAGAGATTTAAAAAGACAGTACAGACCATCACCTATTTGCCTCATTTTATATCGGTAGTAGTCATATCCGGTATCATTGTGGACCTGGTGGGAACTGAGGGCCTGATTACGGCAATCCTTCAGAAGTTTGGCTATACCGGCGGAAACCTGCTGAATGTGAAGGAGTATTTCACCGCGATCTTTGTCGGAAGCAATATATGGCAAAATATCGGGTTTCAGGCAATTATTTATATTGCGGCTTTGGCGAGTGTGCCGAGCGATGTGTATGAAGCCGCAAGAATTGACGGAGCAAACCGGTGGAAGCAGATGCTGCATGTGTCGCTGCCGGGTATCGCGCCAACGATTACCATTATGCTGATTATGAGAATGGGAAACATTATGTCGGTGGGATGGGAGAAGATTATCCTGTTATATAATCCCGGAATCTATGAAACGGCAGATGTGATATCAACCTATGTATACCGTCTGGGAATCGAAGGCAGCAGGGTAAGCTACACGGCGGCAATCGGTATGTTCAATTCCCTTATTAATTTTGGGATGCTTTTGATCGCAAATAAAATTGGTAAGAAAATCAATGGCTCCGGACTGTGGTAGGAGGAGAAGGATGAGACGAAAAAAGAAAATAAATATTCCATCCCTTGTGATCCATGGCGCTTTAATCTGCCTCTGTATTGCGACGCTCTATCCCGTCCTGTATGTGGCGGCGGCGTCCTTTAGTGACCCGGATATGTTTGTGGCGTCAAAGGGAGAGATGCTTTTATGGCCCAAGGGCTTCAGCCTGCTGTCATACGAGAAAATACTGGGTATGAAGAGTGTCTGGACAGGATACCGCAACTCCATCTTTTATGTGATTGCGGGAACGACGATCAATATGGTGCTTACTTCGCTTGGCGCATATGTCCTTTCGCGCAAAGGGGTATATCTGAATAAGATATTATCAATTTTAATTGTATTTACCATGCAGTTTGGAGGCGGACTAATTCCCACCTATATTCTGGTAACGAAATTACTGGGAAACAGTATCTGGACGATTCTTATCCCGGGCGCTATCGCAACTACAAATCTGATTATATTAAGAACAGGGTTTGCGTCTGTTCCTGACAGCCTGATAGAAGCCGCGGAGATAGACGGCGCGGGGCATCTTGCTATTTTAACCAAAATAGTCCTGCCTTTATCAAAAGCGTCGTTAGCGGTTATCTGCCTGTATTACGGTGTTGCTCATTGGAATTCATGGATTCAGGCGTCTATGTATATCAGAGACAGGGATTTATATCCTTTACAGATCTTTTTGAGGGAAATATTGATTGCGAATACGCTGGATGAGGCGCTGCTGGGTTCTGACGCAGGCATGTCCACCAGCATTCAGGAAACAATCAAATACTCGACGATCATGGTTTCCATTATTCCGGTAATGCTGATTTACCCGTTTATCCAGAAGTTCTTTGTAAAGGGCGTTATGGTAGGAGCAGTAAAAGAATAAGCTGATTTTTGTGAAGAAACTCCGTTGTGAGAAGGGGTGGATAGGGGAAGTGAAAAATGGTATTAGAAGCATTGCATGAAAATCCTCAGGTACTGCATGTCGGAACTGAGGAGAACAGGGCATATTATATTCCGTATCGTGAAAAAAAAGGAGACGCCTTACATTTATTAAGCGGGGCGGACTGGAAGTTTCAATGGTTTCAGAGCTATTATGAGGTACCGGAGGAGTTTGTCTGCGGGAGGCTGGGAAATGCGGATGTGATATCCGTTCCCAGCTGCGTAAACATGTTGGGATATGAAAAACATCAATATGCGAATGTGAAAGGTCCCATTCCATTTGATCCGCCGTATGTGCCTTTAGAAAATCCCTGCGGCGCATACATTAAGGAATTTTATGTCGATAAAGATACGGATCTGTATTACTTGAATTTTGAAGGCGTGGATTCCTGCTTTTATCTTTGGCTGAACGGCAAGTTTGTGGGATACAGTCAGGTTGCGCACGCCACTTCCGAGTTCGATATAACCGATTTTCTGGTTTCAGGAAAGAATTATATGAGTGTGCTTGTGATGAAGTGGTGCGACGGGACTTATTTTGAGGACCAGGACAAATTCCGTATGACCGGAATTTTCAGAGATGTATATATCCTTCACCGAACAAGGGAGCATATCAGGGATTACACGGTAAAAACAGTTTTACAGAACAAAAGGGCGCAGATCCGGGTAAGCGTGCAATGGAAGCAGGAGCCGCAGGAGATTTCCTGCCAGCTGTATGACCCGGACGGAAAAATGGTCGCCGGCACAGGGTGTGCGGAGGGGGGGATCGTTCTTGGAGTGGATGAGCCGCTGCTCTGGAACGCAGAGACTCCGTATCTGTACCGCCTTGTGTTAAGGTCGGGAGAGGAAACGATTGAACAGCAGGTTGGGATCAGAAAGCTGGAAATCCATAATGCCGTACTGTATCTGAATGGGCAGAAGATAAAGCTAAAAGGGGTAAACCGTCATGATAGTAACGCGTTTACCGGATATTGCATCAGCAAAGAGCAGCTGATGGAGGATTTAATGCTGATGAAACAGCATAATGTCAACGCAATCCGCACCAGCCATTATCCCAATGCGCCCTGGGCATATGAACTGTATTCTCAGTATGGTTTTTACGTCATGGACGAGGCGGATATTGAAACTCATAATGCGGAACTGATCTATGCGGGCGGAAGAAGTAATTATAACTATGAGGATGAGACGATCACAAGCACCTCGTTTGGAATGCTGTGCAGTGATCCTCTTTATGAAAAAAGCATTCTTGACCGGGTCCAGAGCTGTATCAGCAGGGACAAAAACCAGCCATGCGTCATCATCTGGTCTTTGGGCAATGAGTCCGGCTATGGGGTAAATATGGAGAAGGCCGCTAAATGGATCAAGGAGCAGGATCCGGAGTATCTGATTCACTATGAAAGCAGCATTTATCAGATGCCGGACCATAAAAATGACCTGTCCAATCTTGATTTTTACAGCCGCATGTATATGCCTGTGAAGGAATCGAGGGCGTATTGCACAAAAAACCCGCGAAAGCCGCTGATTCTCTGTGAGTTTTCCCATGCCATGGGGAATGGGCCGGGAGATTTGGAGGACTATTTTTCGGCAATCTATGATAATGACTGCTTTTCCGGCGCTTTTGTGTGGGAATGGTGCGACCATAGTGTCTATGCGGGAAAGACGGCTGAGGGGAAAGATAAGTTTTTGTATGGCGGTGATTTTGGAGAATTTCCAAACGAACGGAATTTCTGTCTGGATGGCCTGATATCTCCTGACCGGAAACCGCATACTGGCCTAAAAGAGTTTCAAAATGTGGCGCGCCCCATCCGGACAAGCTATGAGCAGGGAAGAATATGGCTATGGAATGCAATGGATTTTATAAATGTGAAGGATGTATACAATATCTGCTGGTCCTTAAAGGCAGACCATGAAACCGTTGAATCCGGGCTGATTGAAGACTTTGACCTGCTGCCGGGTGAAAAAAAACCATGTGAAATTAAGTTTGGCCATGAAATGACAGAAGGAAATACATGGACGCTTCTTCTCCGCTATATAAGGAAAGAATCAGATGGATTGGCGGAGGCGAGATATTGTCATGGCTTTGACCAGATTATCTTAAACAAGGCGGCAGAAATGCCTGTAATTGAGGAAAGGAAAGCCGTTTCGTGGAAAGAGACTCCCAAGCACATTGTCGTTACAGGCGAAAACTTCAGATATGTGTTTGATAAATGGCAGGGCACGCTGTCCGGAATGTGCTATGAGCAGAGGGAAATGCTCGTGCGTCCCATGGAATATAATATCTGGCGGGCGCCAGTTGATAATGACCGGAAAATATTGGGCGCGTGGATAGGCGCGGGTTACAACCGGAAAACAGTGCGGGTGTATGACACCCAAATTGCTGAAGTTCCCAATGGAATCAGCGTGAACTTTAGAATCGGGGTTGGAGCCGTATTTTTACAAAATTCCATGATTTTGGAAGCGGAGTATGTTATCTATACGGATGGCACAATTCAGATTGATGTACACGGAATCAAAGACCCGGTATTTCCCTATCTGCCCAGATTCGGCATAAGGCTGCATCTGCCTAAGTCGATGGAGCAGGTTGCCTACACAGGATACGGGCCATATGAAAGCTACGCAGACAAGCATAGGGCCAGCTATTACGGGAAGTTTAAAAGCACGGTTACAGATTTGCACGAGAACTATATCAAGCCACAGGAGAATGGAAGCCACTGGGGCTGTGATTCGGTAGAACTATGGGATGAGTGGGGAGGCCTGAAGGCGCTGGGAGAGGGAATGTCCTTTAACGCGTCCCATTACACCCAGGAGACTTTGGAGAGCACAGCCCATAATTTTGAATTACAGGAATCAGAAGAAACCATATTATGCTTAGATGGTAGTATGTCGGGAGTCGGATCGGGAAGCTGCGGGCCGCGTCTTATAGAGGCGTATCAGGTGAATAGGGATCTGCGGTTGAATTTTGTTTTGAAGTTTTATTCATTAAATAATGATTGAGGATTTTTATGCTATTTTCAGATTTGGAGCAGACTTTACCCGTTTGTTATGCTTTAACAGTTTCACGAAGTTGTAAGTCCCTATTTTTAGCCAGAAGAATTGGCGTGATCGGAGATATCCAAGTACCGGAATGTCATCGATATGATATCTTCTTCTCAGGACTGACATGATCCCTTCCACCGCATTTCTTTTCCGTGTAAGCGCAACGTAATCTTCTGTGGATATCTTTTCCAGATACTTTGCTCTCTGCACCATGCTTGCGGATACGTGAACGGCATAATTCTTTCGCTGTTGTTTTCCCTTACATTTTTCTTTGTTTGGGCAGTTCGCGCAACAGTCATTTTTGAATAAGGATCGGCACATTCCTGTTTTGGGATAATAGGTCGTCTTTTCAGGCGCATGTCCCATAGGGCAGGTGAGTACTTTTGTTCCATCTTCATTCATAACAAAATCTGCAAATATGGAATCTATAGGCTTTCCAGTAAGCGCGGTGGTGATCAGTTCTGTGCTTTTTGCTTCAGCGAGTGTCTGAGTTTCCTGACCGCTATAAGCTCCATCTGTGATCATGATCTCATGTTCACCATCTTCCGGGCGGCTGTTCCGGTATTCCCTGCAGAAGGCACTGTCACTATGGTTGTTTTGCATCGTAAGATGCACCTGTGATAAGGCTGTCACCATCTTCGCCAACGGTTTTGATAATATTGCCAACATAGCCTTTATTGCTTTTTCCTGCTTTGCTGCGGTAAGTTGCATCCGGGTCGGACGGGTTCTGCAGGCTCCCGGAAGTGATCTCACGTTTCTCTTTTAGGATGATGTTTTCGTTTTCATCAACTTTACTTTGCTCAGCCAGGACTCGGACCAACAGCTTGTATTCCTGAAATTCCTGCCAGATGCCGTCCCTCATAATTTCTTTTAAACAGGCAGCTTCCTGTATTACTTTTTCCAAACGTGATGGGACATCATCGCTTTTGCAGTAATAGATTACCTGATTGTAATCGCCACCTTCCAGATAATGCAGCAGTTCCCTTGGAATAAAGTCTTCATTGCCAAGCCGATGAAGCAAGCGTACCGCATTGGCAGCTGTTGCATAAATAATTTTGAGACGTAACATACGTTTGCAGCGGGAAGCAATCATAAGACTGTCCATACGCTTCAAGTTGGAATTCAGCTTCATATATTTCTGATAGACACCGGACAAATGCATCATCTTTGCCTCAAAAAGGTTTTCTCCGGTTTCTAATTCGTAATCATAAAGACGTGTCCGGAACCGGCTAAATGTCCGGTCGCTGAGGGGCTGTTCCTCCAAATGCGTACTGTGGAGAGCATATTGATAACGCACATCATAGCAGATGGATTCGGGCGTGAAAATTTGTTACTGCTATATAAAACAGAAAATCGCTCTTCATTAATGGCAGGGAAAACAATATCCGCAAAATCTTTACACCACGAATTCATTACAATGCGTTGTGTTCGTGGCGATAAGTTTACAAAACTGTCTGTTAAAGTAAGCTGCGGGGTTTGGTTGGCCTTAAATGACATATCTTACACCTCGCTAATTAATATGTCTCTATTGTACTATATCAAATGAGGATAAGGGTAGTACGATATCATCAAGTAAGTACACCTGGGTCTGGAAAAAAGCCACTGAAAAATCAAGATACCGTTTGTTCGATAAGATTACCACACTGCTTACAGAAATGAACGAAACGCTGGCATATACTGGATTGAAAATCGAAACCAATACGGAATACACACCAGACAGCTTGGAGGCCATTTTGTCCAGATATGATTTTGTCTGCCATATCGATGAGAACACGTTTGTACACGGTCGGGGACATCGGAAAAGCCGGGAGCAGCGCTATTACGAACGGTTAAAAGAATATATTGGAAAACTCTCAGAATACGTGGAAAAGATTCAGATATGCGGACCTGACCGAAACAGTTATGCGAAGACCGATCATGATGCAGCCTTTATACGGCTGTAAAAGGACTATATGGGAAATGACCAGCTCCTGCCTGCATACAACATTCAGATCGGAGTGGCGGACGAGTACATTGCCTTAGCAGAGGTGATGCAGTACCGTTCCGATATGGACTGCTTTGTCTCTCTGATAGAAAAGTTCCATGAGCTATACGGTTTTTATCCGAGATATCCGGTAGCGGATGCAGGATATGGCTCGGGCATTAAATTTTGAAACCGATTCGGAGGGGGATCTAATCTGTCCAAACGGAAGGAAATTTCACTTAGTGTATCGGAAACCAGTGAAGGGGAATCAATAGGGCAGATAGGAAGAATACTATACCTGTGAAGACTGCAGTGAATGCCCCTACGCAGAAAGATGTAAGAAGACAGAAAAAACAGGACGGTCCGTATCTATGTAGAATTAAGTTCCATGCACCAGGAAGTATTAGAAAATCTGCAGAGCATCCATGGAGCGCTGCTGCGAATGAACCGCTCCATACAAGCAGAAGGAACCTTCGGAATCATCAAATATGACTGCTGGTATAAACGGATTGTAAGAAGAGGGCTGGAATCAAATGGAAGGGCTGTGGAAAATGGAATTAGATCAACTCCATTTTTTTACAGCCCCTACTTGTGTCACAGTGAAAATAAACCCCCTGCTCTGCAGGGGGAGGGAAGATCTTTAGATATAAGCAAGAGCTCCTGTGCTAAAATAGATGTAGGTCTGCAAACCACAAATATAAGCACAGGAGGTCCAAAGATGGACAAGAATAGTTTAGCCCATACTAAAGTACAGTTTACAAGGGACTACACAGGGTAGGTATCTGACGGGAGGGGTTCCGCCCGTCAGATTTTCCATGTGATATTCAAGCTGTCGCTTGTGGCGGCTATGGTGGTAATCATCAAATCCACCACCCGCCGCTTGTCGTCAAAGGATACATTCTCCCAAGTGTCGAGGTAGCCGGAAATCTGGCTGACCTGTTCCGGGCTGATGGCTTCCACCGTCAGTTCCGCTATCCTCGCCAGAAGTTCCTGCTTGCGCCCGTCCAGTTCCGCTATCTTCACATTCACATAGGAGAGCAGGACATTGTTTGCACCCGTCAGACTGTCCACCAGCTTTTCAATCTCGCTGTCCACATGGGCAAGCTCCACTTGCAGTGCTGCAATTTTCGGGTTTGCCTTTGCCGCTTTCTTTCTGCCTGTCAGCGTCTTGTAGCTTGCCAGTTTCTTTACCATCTGCTGATAAACAACCGCTTCCAGTTCCGAAGTGATGATTTTCCCGCACCCGGCACAGCTTTTATTGTCCAGCCGTTTCGTACAGCGAAGGTATTGCTTGCCGGAGGGATTGAAGATACTCATAAGGGCATACCCGCAGTTCCCGCACTTGATTTTTCCCGCCAGCCATGTGTGGGTGGCTTTTCGGGCAGACTGGATTTTCATGTTGTTCATCAGCTTCTTGCGGCAGGTCAGCCAGATGTCGGAGGGGACAATGCCCTCATGGGGAGCCAGCACCAGCATTTGGTCTTTCAAGTCGTTCTTTTTGCTGGGCTTCACATCCCGCCCTTGATACAGATAGCAGCCGTTCATGCCTGTAAAATCGGCAGCGTCATTGACAATGACTGTCCCTTGACTTTTGAAAAATTCGTACACATCAAGGTCTGCCTGCACATAGACAGGATTGCGTAACATCTGCGCCAGCGTGGGGCGTATCAGCTCTTTGCCATGGAACAAAATGCCCTGTTCGGCAAAGTACCGGGTAATGTCCCCGTAGGAGGTAGTGGGCTGGGCGTACATCTCAAACATCAGCCGGATATTTGCCGCTTCGTCTGGATTTACCACCAGCTTTTTTGTGTTGATACCGTCCATCTTGATCGGCTCTGTATGAAAGCCGTAAGGGGCTTTCCCACCCATCTTGAAGCCTCGCTGGCTGCGGGAATAGTAAGCGTCCGTTACCCGCTTCTGTATGGTTTCCCTCTCAAGCTGGGCGAACACGATACAGATATTCAGCATCGCCCGCCCCATCGGGGTGGAGGTATCAAACTTTTCCGTAGAGGACACAAACTCCACATTGTACTGCTGGAACAGCTCCATCATGTTGGCAAAGTCCAGAATGGAACGGCTGATACGGTCGAGCTTGTAAACCACGACCTTTGCAATCAAGCCCCGCTTGATGTCCCGCACCAGTTCTTGAAACTTCGGACGGTCTGTGTTCTTGCCGCTGTATCCTTTGTCTGTATATTCCTTACAGTTACCGCCTTTCAATTCGTATTTGCAAAACTCAATCTGGCTTTCAATGGAAATGCTGTCCTTTTTGTCTACCGATTGCCTTGCATAGATTGCGTCTATTCGATTATTCATATTGTCGCTCCTTTTCTTAAAAAAGAAACGGAGCTGCTGACAGTTTTATTATACCGCCAGCAGCCCCGCAAATCAATGATGGCTTCGGAAAACCTTATGCCCCGGCTTCCTCACTCTGCCGTTTGTCGGCATACTTGCGGAACACCTCATAAAGCTGCTGTTCCAGCTCCCGGCGTTTTGCCGCTTCCTGCTCCGGCGTGAATACCGGGGAGAGATTTTCCAGCGTGATTTCCTTTCCCTGAAAAGTCACGACTTCGGTTTCTTTCTTGTATCTGATATGCTCCATAGTACCTCCGTATTTAATTTTCAAAGTGCAGTGCCGCCATGCTGCGGCGTGAAATGTTTTCTGTCATCAATCACCGTTCCCTTGTGTGCCGCTTCTGCCGTTTCAGTTCCACCAGTATATCCGGCGGGATACGGTCTACCAGCCGCTGAATGTCGTGCAGCTTGCTTTCCAACTTTGCCCGTTCCATGCGGTCTTTGATTTTGCCGTTCTCGCTGGCTCTGGCTCGTTCTTCCAGCTTTTCATTTTCCGCCAACAGGTCATTGATTGTGACCTTGTATTTTTTCAACTGCCCGGAGAAGTTCTCCATCTGCGGAAACCACTTTTTCAGCATAGCGAGGGCTTCCTCTTTTTTCTTTCCGGCATTCAGCGGGTTAATGCCGTCCAGCGTG